>USHB01000006.1 GCA_900554395.1 uncultured Phascolarctobacterium sp. | reverse complement strand
TGCGGATGAAAATGGTTATCCCTGCTTCTTTTTCAATATCTTTGATGGAATTGGAAAGGCTGGGCTGGGAAATATACAGTTTTTTGGCGGCTTCTGTAATTGAGCCGCTCTCAACAACAGCAATGATATATTTCAACTGTTGGATTGTCATTTTATCACTACCTTTTAACAGAGCGTTTCTTTATTGTATTATACTATCGTAATTTTTATATTATCATAATCAAATGCTGTATTTTCCATGTCGCAGATAAAATCATAAACGGCATGGCAGTTGGCAGCAGTGCGTTTCTGAAACATAAAAACCTCCGCAATGTTTTTATTATTATAACATGCGGAGGCTGTTTGTTAAATTTCAGGCTTGGCGCGTAATCTTGCCGCGGCTTTTATGGCAAGCGCGCTGCCGAGGTATGCCGTGGCAATGCCGCCGATAACGTCAAGCGGGTAATGAACGCCGAGATATAGCCGCGAAAAGGCAATTAACGCTGCAAGCGCAACGGCAAATGCGCCAAACAACTTCGGCAACAGCCGCCAGTAAGTAAACGCGCAGGCAAAAGCCGCTGTGGTGTGGCCGGAGGGAAACGAATAACCGGAGGCGTGCGTTACGAGCGGCAGCAGTTGGGGCAGGGCTTCAAACGGGCGCGGGCGCATAACGGCGTTTTTAATAATTACATTGCTGATAAAAGTGCTTAATGCAAGCGCTGCCAGTGCAGTAAGGCCTACGGCGCGTGTTTTGCGGTTAAACGCAAGCAGCAGGGCGGTAAAAATCCAAAACCAGCCTAAATCGCCTAACAGGCTGATGCCGCGCCAAAAGGTGTGCAGCGGTTCGTGATGGAAGGCGTCATGTATAAAAAGCAAAAGCCGTGTATCGAGTTGCGTTAAAAATGCCATGCTGCTGCTCCTTTCTACCTGCCGAGAGATTTATTCAATATAATTTTAACAAAATTTTATTAAAAAGTGATGAGAAAATTAAGGTGGAAAATATTTTTCCTGCAAATACCGCAAATAAAAGGCATAGCCTGCATTCCCAAACGGAACACAGATTATGCCTTTAAGATTTATGCTTTAAAAAGAATCAGAAAGTATATGTTGCCTGCACGTTAAAACTTGCGCCTTCGCGTTCACCGGCGTAGCCGCGCATGTTCAGGTCAAAGCTCCACGGGCTGTCCGGAGTGGGCTGGTAGTTAAAGCCAACTTCCGCCATGTAGCTGCTGCCCTGCAAGCTCTGCGTGGGCGCTTTTAAGTTCTGCACACGCATGTCGGCGTCGCCGTTAAACTCGTATTCATAAGCCAAACCGTAATAAGTGCTGAACGCATTGGCTTTATTAGTTGTAACGCGCGCACCGATACGCAGGCGGTCGCTGGTAATGCTGTCAAACTCAAACTTGTCCTTGTCAACCGTAAAGCTGTCGCCTTCCGTATAAGTGTGGAAGAATTTACCATATACATCCAAATCGCTGCTGTCGCTTAAGCCGATGATTTTGCCCACGCCAATGTGCGCGCCATAGTAAGCGCTTTCGCTGTCGTAGCCGTAGTAATTGCCGCTGCCGTCGCGCAGGGCGTTATCCATTTCGGATTTTAACATACCGGCACGGAGCGAACCTTCCGTATAAACGCCGCTTGCGTTCTCATATCTTGTCGCAATGCCGCCGCCGTTATAAACAAGGCTTCCATCGCCGCGGAAGAACTCGTTGTTAAACTCGTTAAAAGTACGGTAATTACCGCTGCCGTTTTCGTAGAACACGCCCCAGCTGAACTCATCGCCGTCAGCAAATTCGGCAGCGTTGCCAACGCCTACAATCGTACTCCAGCCGTTAATTTTAAGGTCGCTGTTTACATCATACTTGCTGCGGTTACCATGCACGGCGGCAAAAGTTTTAACGCCATAATTACCGTCGCGGCTAAGCGTATCCAGGCTGTCGCTGATTAAGTCCGTGCCCTGATTTACAAATGCTGCGGAAGCCGCGCGGTTTTTAGTGACAAGGTCGACTTGTCTGTTTTGCTTAACTTCTTTTAAAACGTATTTTACACTGTTTTCGTCAGCTACAACTTCGCCGGTACCAATAACGGCCACGCCTGCGGTAAAATTATCGCCAGTTACTTTGCCGGGGTCAATGCCTAAATCAGTGCCTTTAACAAAGGTCATGCTTTCGCCTTTATTAAGTTCCGCGCCGCCTGCAAGATTCAGATTATTTAAATTGATATTAGTATTGGTAAGAGCGCCTTTAGGACTGTCAGTGATGTTTAAAACTGTGCCGTCCTTTTTCCATTTGACATTGTTAAAGTTTATGTCATTAAAAAGCTGTACAGATTTAACGCTACCGCTCCAGCCGTCAAGCAGCAAAGTTATATTTTGATAATTTATTGGAACGGTAGGATAATAAGAAGGGGATTCAGATGTATGTGCGTAAAGATTTGCGTTTTCTAAATCAACATTATCTTTAACGGTAATTTTGCTGTCCGATATAGTTGCATCATAATGTGTATGCTCTCTTCTGTAAAAGAGAACAACATCACCATCTATTTTGCTATTACCTTCAAGGGAAAGTTTAATATCTTTGACAGTAATTAATCCTACTGGATTTGGTGCTCCACCGTAAGAATTAATATCAGCTGCTGTAATGCCATTAGCGACAATTGTGTCAATAAGTTTTATATTAACAGTTTGTACTTCAGGACGTCCGCATCCTAGAATAACGCCTGTTAGTTTTCCATTTATAGTAGAATTCTTGAAAGAAATGTTATTATTTGAAAGTTTGATAAAATCATAATCAACACGATGATTAATACCGTTAAAATTATTTAATGTTGTATCCGAAACAGTGATTTTATTATTGTTATAATTATAATGTATGTTATAATCAGGATCATTAAAATCAGCATTAGATGCAATTATTTTATTGCCATGGCTGGTTACCACATTATTGTCTATTGTTACTACTTCTGCTGACGCTGGATTTGACGCATATAAACCCAAGGTGCAGGCTGTAAATACAGCCGTTAAAATTTGATAGCTTAAACTTTTACGCATAATAAAACCTCCCTCGCAATTTTTTACGAGGGAGGACAGGGGTTTTTAAAAAAGCAACTAATTAAGTCCCCCACGTGTGGAAACTTGTGTACATTGTTGTTAGTCTAATTCTAACATCTGAGCCGCAGCGGTGTAAAGGGCAGAGAGTGTGAAATTTTTAATTTGCGTTTATAATAAAGGGCTTTTTTATTTTTAGCAGGTATTTTTTGCGCGCGCATTGAATATTACACTATTGCAGTTTAACGGAAGGGGTGGAGTTATGCTTTTAGGTATAGATGTTGGCGGAACTTTTACCGACGCCGTTTTGGTAGACAGCGGCGCAGTTTACGCGCAGGCCAAACGTCCGACAACGCACGGCGAAGTTCTGCGCGGCATACTGGACGCTCTGGACGCTGTGCTTGACGGCGCAGACGTTACGCAGATTGAGCGCGTGGTTATCAGCAGCACGATTGTTACCAACGCGCTGACGGAGGGCAAAACGCAGCCCGTTTTTTTAGCTGTTATGACCGGCCCCGGCATGAATGTCAAAGGGTGCTTTCCGGTGGAGCCGTACCTTGTAAGCGGTTACGTTGACCACCGCGGCAAAATTGCGGCGCGCACAGAGTTTAACAAGCATTACGGTTTGCTGGACAGGCAGAGCGGCGTAACCGTGGCGGCTGTCAGCGGCAAATTTGCGGTGCGCAACCCCGAAAACGAATATGTTTTGGCACATGAACTGAAAAAGAGCGGTTATAAAAAAGTATTTTTAGGTTCGGAACTTTCCGGCGAATTAAATTTTATCCGCCGCACCAACAGCGCTTATTTTGCGGCAGCAGTTGATAAAACTTTTGAGGCTTTCGGCAAACAGGCGGAACGCGCGCTGAAAGAACGCAATATTACCGCACCGGTGCAGATTTTAAAGGCAGACGGCGGCACCCTTCCGCTGGAAGCGGCATTAAAACAGCCGGTAGAAGCCATATTTACAGGCCCGGCGGCAAGCGTTTTGGGGATAGAAGCATTGGGCGCGCCTAAGGGCAAAAGCATTTCGCTTGATGTTGGCGGCACAACAACGGATATTGCCTTTTGGGATAACGGCGAGCCGCTATTGGCTAAAAAAGGCGCCATGATAGGCAAATACCCGACGGCTGTACGTTCGTTCCACATGCGCAGCGTGGGCATTGGCGGCGACAGTGCTATAACAAAACTGCCGCAGGGTTTTAAGGTTGGGCCAGAGCGTGCGGGGCGGGCCGTTGCTTTGGGCGGCCAAAAGGCTACGCTTGCCGATGCGCTGATAGTGCTTGGACTGGTTAATTTTGGCAGCGCAGAAGCTGCACACAATGCCATTGCCGCTTTGTGCCACGAAGGAGAAAGCACGCAGCAGGCGGCGCAGGCAGTTTTGGATGCGGCGCTTGACGTAATAGAAAACGCAATTAAGGAAATGCTGCACGAGTGGAGCATTCAGCCTGTATATACGGTAAGCGATGTTTTAACAGGCAGAGGCTTTGAACCGCAGCAGCTTGTCGGCGTTGGCGGCGGTGCACCCGGGCTTATTCACGCACTTGGCAAACGTATGGGGCTGCCGGTTGTAATTCCGCCCGGCGGCATGGTTGCCAATGCCATTGGCGCGGCACTGGCGCGTCCTACCGTGGCGGCAAGTTTGCGCGCCGATACAACGGAAGGCTATTATTTAATTCCGGAAAGCGGCAAACGCGAACGCCTGCCCAAACGGTTCAACATGCAGGCGGCAGAAGAAATTTTAAGCGCATGGCTGCACGAAAAAGCCGGCGGCTGGCAGATGGAGGGCAATGAAACGGAAGTTATCAGCCGCGAATATTTTCGCACGGTGCATGGTTATTATGATACCGGCGAAATTATATATCTGCGTATGCAGCTTAAACCGGGGATTTTATATGCTATTACCGGCAGGGAGGTGGCGTTTTGAAACAGGCAAATTTAGGTTTGGTGTTCTTTCCCGCTTTTGACTGGATGATTAGCCCGGGACACCCCGAGCGGCAGGAAAGACTGTTATACACGCGCGACCAGCTTACGGAAGAAGGTTTGTTCGACCGTCCGGAAATACGCGAATACCGCCTGCGTATGGCGGAAATTAACGATTTGCAGCGCGCCCACGTCGGCGTGCCATCAATAGCAAAACTCATCACGCCGGCGCATCTTGCATCGGCAGGCGGCTGCTTAACGGCGGCAGATGCCGTAATGAGCGGCGAAGTTAAGCGCGCCTTTGCGCTTGTGCGTCCGCCGGGACACCATGCCATGCGCATTGTTCACGGCATACGCGGATTCTGCACTATTAACATAGAAGCTGTAATGGTGGAATATCTGCGCAGCCGCTACGGCATTAAAAAAATTGCCGTTGTCGATACGGACGTACACCACGGCGATGGCAGCCAGGATGTTTTTTACCATGACCCCAACGTGCTGTATATTTCCTTCCATCAGGACGGGCGCACCTTGTACCCGGGTACCGGTTTTCCGGATGAAGCGGGCAGCCCTGCGGCGTGGGGCTATAATTTAAACCTGCCGCTTTTGCCCGGCAGCGGCGATAAAGAAATACACCGTTTGTTTGACGGGCTTATTAAACCGGTGCTTGATGATTTTGAACCGGAACTCATCATAAATTCCGCCGGGCAGGATAACCATTTCAGCGACCCGCTCGCTTCCATGAGCGTAACGGCGCATGGCTATGCTGCGCTTGCAGATAAATTAAAAGCGGATATTGCCGTGCTTGAAGGCGGTTATTCCATTGAAGCTGCGCTGCCTTATGTCAACACCGGCATAATTCTTGCCATGGCAGAGATGGATTACAGCAATGTTATTGAACCGGACATCCGCGCCCTGCGCACGCCGGATCCGCGCTGCATGACGCGCGTGGAACAGCTTATAGAGCAGGTGGGCAACATTTGGCACACCCGCGGGGAAGTCAGCAAAATGCTGCTTGATAAATGCGGCAAAACATGGCAGCGCCGCAAGGGCATTTACTATGACGAAGAAGGCATCCGCGAGGAGCAGCTGGAAACAGCGCATTACTGCCATAAATGCAGCGGCTGGATGAGCATTGCCACCAGTGCGCGCGGCACGCGTTACGGCGACCAGAGCGCTTATGTGGTATGCCTGCACCGCGATACCTGCGCGGATTGCCAAAAAGCAGCCTATGATGACGCACTGCGCGCCAAACAAAGCTGCGAATATAAATATATTTTAGTGCAGCACCCGGATACGGGCGTTGTGGAAACCATTTAAAGATTGGAGTAACCAGAAGTGAAAGAAATTGTAATTGCGACAAGCAATCCGGGTAAACTGGAAGAATTTAAGGAAATGCTGAAAGATATGGAGGTAGAGCTGCATTATCTGGCTGAATGGCCGGACATTGAAGCGCCGGAAGAAAACGGGCGCACTTTTGCCGCCAATGCGCGCTTGAAGGCAACGTATTATGCCAAAGCTACCGGCATGACCTGCATTGCCGATGACAGCGGGCTGGAAGTACAGGCGCTGGACGGTGCGCCGGGCGTGCGCAGCGCGCGTTATGCCGGTGAAAAAGCAACGGATAAGGAAAACAATGAACTGCTTTTGGCAAACATGAAATTGCAGGTTAAACGTACCTGCCGCTTCCGCTGCGCTTTATGTGTGGCCGGTGCTGACGGCAAAGTTCAGGTGGAAACTGACGGCATCTGCGAAGGCATGCTTTTGCATGAGCCTTTGGGCGATAACGGCTTCGGGTATGACCCGCTGTTCTGGTCTACCGAACTGCACATGGGGCTTGGCGAGGCAACGCCGGAAGAAAAAAATAAAATTAGCCACCGCGGCAAAGCCGTAAAAAAATTAATTGCTAACTGGAAGAAAGTAAAATGAAAATAGGCTTAACTGGAGATACCCACGGCAGCACGCAGGCAATGCGCCGCATAATTACGGCAACGCCGCCCGTGGAACGCTGGCTGCATACCGGCGATTACGGGCGTGACGCACTGTATTTGCAGGCGCAGACCGGGCTTGATGTTACGGCTGTGGGCGGCAACTGTGATTTTGGCGACGAAACGGTCAACCCGGATGAATTTTTATATTTTGAAGGGTTTAATATCTGGCTTACGCACGGGCACCGTTATTTGCACGGCGGCAATCCGCAGGAGCTTGTATGGTGGGCGCACCGTCTGGAAGCAGATATTGTTGTTTTCGGGCATACGCATGTGCCGCTTGTAAAATGGTACGGCGATGTGCTGCTGGTAAATCCGGGCAGCCCTGCCAAACCGCGCAGTGCGGAAGGTGCAACTTTTGCCGTGCTGAACCTTAAAGAAGGCGAGAAACCATCGGCGGAAATTATTCGTTTGAAGGTTAATGATTAGAACTTGCCAAATTAAAGTGTACGTTATAAAATATATAGTATACACCAAATAAATAACGAGGGGGTATTTGATATGTCATTTGTTGAAGAAGCCATTAAATTCCATGCTGAAAAAAACGGTATGCTGGCAGTTTCCTGCAAAGTGCCGCTCAATAACCGCGACGATTTATCGCTGGCTTATACGCCGGGCGTTGCAGAACCCTGCAAGGCTATAAAAGAAAATAAGGAACTTTCGTTTTTATATACCTGCCGCGGCAACACGGTAGCCATCGTCAGTGACGGCACGCGCGTGCTGGGGCTTGGCGATATCGGTCCTGAAGCCGCTATGCCTGTTATGGAAGGCAAAGCTGTGCTGTTTAAAACCTTTGGCGATGTTGATGCCATTCCTATTTGCATAGATACCAAAGACACTGAAGAAATTATAGAAACCGTGCGCCGTTTACAGCCTACTTTTGCAGGCATTAACCTCGAAGATTTTTCTTCTCCGAAATGCTATGAAATTGAAGACCGCCTGCGCGAAATTTGCGATATTCCGGTATTCCACGATGACCAGCACGGCACTGCCATTGCCTGCCTGTCTGCCGTTATCGGCGCGCTGCGCTATGTAAAAAAAGATATTAAAGACGTAAAAGTTGTTGTTAACGGCTGCGGCGCTGCAGGTTCTGCCATTGGCAGGCTGCTTGTGAGCATGGGCGCCAAAAACGTTATTATGGTAGAACGTGTGGGCGCTTTGTATAAAGGCATTGATGCCAAACTTGATAAAATTCAGCGCCATCTTTCCGAAGTTACCAATCCGAATATGGAAAAAGGCACTCTGGCAGATGTTGCCAAAGGTGCGGATGTGCTGCTCGGCGTATCCGGTCCGAATCTGTTTACCAAAGAAATTATTGCCAGCATGGCTGATAAGGCTATTGTTTTCGGCATGGCAAACCCTGTGCCGGAAACCACTTATGCCGATGCCATTGCCGCAGGCGCTGCCGTTGCAGGCACCGGCCGCAGCGACAGCCCGAACCAGGTTAACAATGTAACCGTATTCCCGGGCGTGTTCCGCGGCGCTATTGATGTGCGTGCGCGCGCAATTAATGAAGAAATGAAGGTGGCGGCTGTTTATGCCATTGCCAACCTTATTGACGAGAAAGACCTGCGTGCAGATTACGTTGTGCCGGATGCCTTTGACCCGCGCGTTGCACCTGCCGTTGCAGCCGCTGTTGCCAAAGCTGCCATGGAAACCGGAGTGGCGCGCGTACAGGTAGACCCGGAAGTTGTGTATGCCAATACGCTGAAACGCGTAGGCAGATAAGGGGCGGCCATGCGCGAAGTAAATGTTGCTGAAATTACCGCAGCCGTTGCCAGACTGTGCTGCGATGCCTGTTATTACCTGCCGCAGGATTTGCTGGAGCATTTTAAAAACTGCGTAAAAACAGAAGAATCTCCGCTGGGGCAGGAAATTTTAGGCACAATTATAGAAAATGCAGAACTTGCCAAAGCCAAAGATGTACCGCTGTGCCAGGATACCGGGCTTGCCGTGGTGTTTTTGGAAATAGGGCAGGAGGTGCATTTTACAGGCGGCGCACTGGAAGAAGCTGTGCACGCCGGTGTTGCGGAAGGCTATACCAAAGGCTATCTGCGTAAATCTTCCGTTAATGACCCGCTGTTTGACCGCAAAAATACGCAGGACAACACGCCTGCCATTATCCATACCCGCATTGTGCCGGGCGATAAAGTAAAAATTACCGTAGCGCCCAAAGGCTGCGGCAGCGAAAACATGGGCGCAATGAAAATGTTAAAACCTGCCGACGGAGTAGAGGGCGTAATTGAATTTGTGCTTGATACCGTGCGCAAAGCAGGCCCTAACCCCTGCCCGCCGGTAACTGTCGGTGTAGGCATTGGCGGCAATATGGAACGCTGCGCAGAACTTGCCAAATATTCCTTAACGCGCCCCATTGGCGAACATAATAAAGATGAGCGTTATGCAAAACTGGAAGAAGAACTTCTGGAACGCATCAATAAAACCGGCATCGGCCCTGCCGGGCTTGGCGGCACAACAACTGCCGCTGCCGTAAATATCGAATACGCACCCACGCATATCGGCGCACTGCCGGTGGCTGTAAACCTTAACTGCCACGCTGCCCGCCGCGCGTTTGCCGTACTGTAAGGAGGGGTAATAATGTCAGAAGCACAAATTAAACATATTACAACCCCGCTTACGGAAGAAACTGTTAAAAACCTGCGTGCCGGTGACGTTGTGCGCATTACCGGGCCGGTTTATACGGCGCGCGATGCTGCCCACAAACGCATGACGGAAGCCCTGGCGGCAGGCAGGGAACTGCCGTTTGACATTAAAGGGCAGGTTGTGTATTATGTAGGCCCTTCGCCAACCAAACCGGGCGAAATTGTAGGCAGTGCAGGCCCCACAACCAGCGGGCGCATGGATAAATACACGCCGACGCTGATAGAGCAGGGAATGCGCGGCATGATTGGCAAAGGCTCCCGCAGCCGGGAAGTTATTGAGGCCTGCGTTAAATACGGCGCTGTGTATTTTGTAGCTGTCGGCGGCACGGCGGCAGTAATTTCCCAATCCATTAAAGGTGAAGAAATGATTGCCTACGAAGATTTGGGGCCGGAAGCCATCCGCCGTTATGAAGTTGAGGATTTTCCGGCAATCGTCTGCGTTGACGCGCAGGGCAATGATTTTTACAAGGTTGGCATTGCCAGATACAGTAAAGAATAAAATAGATTTTTAAAAGAACTGTTTTTGCAAAACTGTAAATTTTTGTTGACAAGATTACGGTATTGCTGTATTATAATTTCATCTTAATAAACACACTCTTATCGAGAGCGGTTGAGGGACAGGCCCAATGAAACCCGGCAACCAGGCTATGCCATGGTGCTAAATCCTGCAAGAAAATTCTTGATAGATGAGAGGAAAGTAAACTATACGCTCTTTCCTCGGAAAGAGCTTTTTTATTGCTTTCGTTATTGTGCAGTGTGTAAAAATTTTTAAAGGAGAGATGTTACGATGAAAAAAATCCTGCTTGTGCTGTGCGCAGTATTAACGCTGGCACTTCTCGTTGCCGGCTGCGGCGGCAGCGAAACAAAATCCGAAGACGGCAAAACCGTTCTGAAAGTTGGCGCAACCCCGGTGCCTCATGCCGAACTGCTGAACTTTGTTAAACCGATGCTTGCCAAAGAAGGCGTTGACCTGCAAATTATCGAATTTAGTGATTATGTTAAACCGAACCTTTCTTTGAATGACAAGGAAATTGACGCTAACTTCTTCCAGCACATCCCTTATCTTGAAGAATTTGCCAAAGAACGCAATATGCCGCTTGTTACCTTAACCAAAGTGCATATCGAACCGATGGGCATTTATTCCGCTAAATTCAAATCTCTTAATGAAATGCCGCAGGGCGCAAAAGTTGCCATTCCTAACGACCCGACCAACGGCGGCCGCGCACTTATGCTTTTGCAGAGCGCAAATATTTTGAAACTGAAAGACGGCGTAACCATTACCGCTACTCCGGCTGATATTGTTGACAACCCGAAAAACGTTGAAATCGTGGAAATCGAAGCTGCACTTTTGCCGCGTTCCATGAACGATGTTGATTATTCCGTAATCAACTCTAACTTTGCAATGGAAGCAAAACTGAACCCGGTTAAAGATTCCCTCTTTACCGAACCTAAAGAATCTCCGTATTCCAACGTTGTAGCTATCCGCAAAGGCGATGAAAACCGTCCGGAACTGCAAAAACTTGCCAAAGCCCTTACCAGCCCCGAAACTAAAAAATTCATTGAAGAAACCTACAAAGGCGCTGTTGTACCGGCATTTTAATAAAAAACTGTGTAAATTAAGCAGCAAAAAATCCCACGGAAATTTCCGTGGGATTTTTATATTATGAGTTACTCTTGATAATTATAAAAGTATGAATCAAAATCATTAAAAATTTTTAAGTCTTTGTAAACTGGTTCAACAAGCATAGTACCATTATCGGAAATAATGCCCCATTTACCGTCAATTTTAATTGGTGCGCTGCCGCCTTTTAAAGCACCGGCTTCTTCGGCGGTTTGCAAGTTAGCTACAGTATCTCCGGTTTTGTTAATAATTCTGTAATAGCCATTGATTTTGGTCATTGCATTTTCATCAAAAAATGGTGTTACCATATCAAATTTGGGGCGTATAACTTTATTGCCCAAACGGTCGATATAACCCCATTTATTTTCGGTTATTGCTATCGGAGCAAGTCCGTTAACAAAATTGCTTGCAGCAGTGTAACCACTTGTAAATAAACCTTTTTTAGTATCATAAAAACCATAATCATCGTTTTTTTCTACAATAACTACATCAGGGTCATAGAAGCTGAATGCACTTATATCATCAAATTCGGCAGGAACAAGATAATTGCCGGCAGTATCAACATAACCGAATTTATCCTTTACCATTACAAGTGAATGTCCTTCAAAAAAAGTGCCGTTATAGTCATTTTTGGTGGGGATGATTTCTGTACCGGTGTTGTCAAGATATCCGGTTTTTATATTGCTCCGCATCCAGTTAACTTGTCCCGGATACAGTGGAGTGCCCGTGCCAAATGCTATTGCGGTACTTAAAAGCCCTCCGAGAGAAAGACCGCTTTTTTTACGTGTAATGGCAAAAAGACCGTTGTCTAAACGAGTAAATGAATCAGCTTTGACTTCATTGACAAGATTAAAATTGCTATCGTAAAAACTATATTTATTTTTATTAACAACATAAAATCCATTATCTGTACGTGCAATATAATCGGCTTTAACAGATACACCTGGTGTTCCATCTGCATTAATTACATTATAATTTTTGCCATCTTTAATAATTTGGCCACCATTAGAAAGTTTGTAATTTAATAATTCTTCGGGTGTTTTTGGCGCATCAGTTTCTCCTATTAATGTTCCATTTATCTGATATTGCCAATATTTTTCATCTTTTTTAGCAATAATGTTATCGTTTACAAGAATGGAATCAAATTCACAGGGCAAGATTATTTTTCCGTTTAAATCAGTTACACCGACTTTTTTGTTAGAAAAAACTTTTATAACATTATCATCTACAGATACATAATCATATTCTGGTGGTAAAATAACTGTCCCGTCGGATGCAAAAAGACCATATTTATCTTTTAATGTGACTTGTATAAAATTATGTTTAGTATAGCAACCTAATCTTTCGTAAAGCGGTGCTACAACTTCTTTGCCATCAAAATTAACAGCTCCATATTTTTTGCCATTTTTAACAACTATATGATATTTGAAAATGTTATATATTTTATCATAATTGGCAGCAGGAATTATCATTTTGCCAGAAGAGTCTATTAAACCTTGTTTTCCTTTTTCTTCAAAAACGTAATATCTTGGAGCAGATGCTATTTCTGTACTATAATTTTCAGTGCTGCCATTAGGAAAGGCACTGTAAAAACAAACAGCATTGTCTGCCATTGGCGGCGCAGCTTCAGTTATAAACGCAGGAATAGCCGTGCTTGCTATAGCACAGCTAAATGCAAATGCTTTGATAAAATGCCGTTTCATAAAAATCACCTTCCTAATTATTTTATATTATTATTTTAGCACTTTATATAAATATAAGAAAGCAAAATCCAATGTTGTTGCTTACAAATAGATGTAATGGTTAGGAATGGTGGTATTTTTATTATATTCTTTACACTTGTTTGCAAAATTTTCAAAAGTTCACAAAAAATTACAAAATTTATTGACAGAAAAGTATTTTAGTGATAAATTTCAGACTATATATTATTTTATTTTTTAAGGGAAAGAGGTAAAGAAAAATGACAGGATTAATGTTGTTAGGCATCGCATTAGTCGTGTGCGCATGCGGTTATTTTATCTATGGCCGCTGGCTTGTAAGAATCTGGGGCGTAGACCCCAACGCCCGCACTCCGGCTTATGTGCATGAAGACGGCAACGATTATGTTCCGTCCTCAAAATTTACGGTTTTTGCGCATCAGTTTTCGTCCATTACGGGCGCAGGCCCTGTAACCGGCCCGATTATCGCCGCTATGTTCGGCTGGGCGCCGGTAATGCTGTGGCTGATGATTGGCGGCATCTTCTTCGGCGCCGTGCAGGATTTCACCGCTCTGTATGCTTCCGTTAAAAACGAAGGCAAATCCATGGGCATGCTGATTGAACAATACATCGGCAAAACC
Organism: uncultured Phascolarctobacterium sp.; assembly: GCA_900554395.1. GTDB lineage: Bacteria > Bacillota > Negativicutes > Acidaminococcales > Acidaminococcaceae > Fusicatenibacter_A. Next base: position 7,249 of record USHB01000006.1, on the reverse strand, counting down.
GGCAAAAAAATGTTCCTTTTGTTCTCGTGGCTGTTTACGCTTCTGGTAACCGCCGCTTTTGCGGATATTGTTGCCAGCACCTTTAACGGCTTTAAACCGGATGGAAGCGTTATTACCCCGAATGCGGCAGCAGCTTCCATTTCGATGCTGTATATCGTTGTAGCCATTGCTTTCGGTTACTTTTTAAAGAAATGCCCGCTGGCAGAAGGCCCGAAACTGGCTGTTGCCATTGTTTTAATGGTTGCCATGCTTTGGGCAGGTATTGAATACCCGCTGTATTACGATAAAACTACCTGGCTTTATGTAGTATTTGCTTATATGTTTATGGCGGCAGTAATGCCGATGTGGCTTTTGATGGAGCCGCGCGATTATTTAAGCGTATTTTTGCTGTTAGGCATGATTGCCAGCGGCGTTTTGGGGGTTATTTTCACCAACCCGTCTATCGAACTGCCTGCCTTTAACGGCTTTGTGGTAAACGGCCAGCCGCTGTTCCCGATTCTGTTCATCACTATCGCCTGCGGCGCGGTATCCGGCTTCCACAGCCTGGTATCTTCCGGTACTTCTTCCAAAACCGTTTCCAACGAAAAAGACATGCTCTTTATCGGTTACGGTTCCATGCTGATTGAATCCATTCTCGCAGTTGTTTCGCTTATCGTTGTTGGCGCTGCCGCAACCGGCGGTGTAATGCCTAAAGGCACTCCGTTCCAGATTTTTGCCGGTGCGGTAGGCGGCTTTATGGGCATGTTCGGTCTTTCCACTCATGTGGCAACCTGCGTTATCACCATGTGCGTATCCGCGCTTGCGCTTACTACGCTTGATTCCGTAGGACGTATCGGCCGCATGTGCTTCCAGGAACTGTTTACTTCCGGCAAACCGGAAGAAATGAGCAGCTTCCAGAAACTGATGACCAACAAATATTTTGCAACCGTTATTACGCTGTTCTTTGGTTATCTGCTCTGCCTCGGCGGCTACATGAACGTATGGCCGCTGTTCGGTGCAGCCAACCAGCTTTGCGCAGCACTGGTATTCATTTCCCTGTCGGTATTCCTTAAAGTTACCGGCCGCCAGGGCTGGATGCTTTATGTGCCGATGGCATTCATGTTCCTCGCAACCATGAGCGCACTGGCAATGAGCATTTACGGCATTATCAACAAACTTGCCAGCGGCGCGCCTTTCGGCATGCTCACCGATGGCTTGCAGCTTGTTGTTGCCATTGCCCTTATCACGCTGGCATTTTTGATTGCCTCCAATGGCCTCAAAACTTTAACCAGCAGCGAAGCAGGTTCTCATACAAAATCTGCCAAAGCATGATAAAAATTTCTTGCAGCCCTGTTTTTATACGGCAGGGCTGTATTTTTTTATGATTATTTGTTTTGCAGGCTGTATTTTTGCTTTGGTTTGTGATAAAATTATTTCATAGCCATTTTATCTTGGGAGGTAAGAGAATGAAAAAAATTTTTAATCTGTTAATGGTAGCCTTGATGGCTGTTTGCTTTGCTGTTCCTGCTATGGGCAAAGCCGAAGCTGCTAAAGTTGTAGTACTTCCTCTGGTTAACAACTCCGGTTCCGAAACCGCAGGCCAGATTTACATCAGCGGCGCTATTCAGCTTTTCGATTATCCTGAATACGAACTGCTTGAAAACGATGTAACCAATGATGCTATCGCTGCTGCCAACATCGGCAAAGACGGTGCTTCCAAAGAAGCTATGGTAAACATTGCCAAAGCTTCCGGTGCTGACCTTGTTGTAGGCATGGTTCTTGATACCTGCGAAGACAACCCGGTATTCCCGAGCGCAGAACGTATCCTCAAACTTGACATTACCGGCAAAACCTATGCTTACAGCGCTGTTAACGGCAAATTCTATGAACACCGCATCTATGAAGACAAAGAAATCGACGAAACCCTGACCAGCCGTTGGGATTGGGTAAGCGAAGAATTCGGCCGCTGCGTAACCCGTGAAATGAAACGCGTTGACAAAGCATTCATGGAAAACGACTTTTAATTAACGGCTTAAAACAAAGACCTCTGCTATATGCAGGGGTCTTTTTATTTTGCAAACTGGAAAAAAATTTGGCTATATGGTAAAATTAAAGAATAAAATCGGCTTTACATTGCGTAATCAGCTATTATATAGACAGGAGGATGGCACTTTGAACGATGGCATCCATATAATTTTAGACAGCACGGCTTCGGCTGTGGAAACACCTCTGGCGCATGACGCGCGCTGCCATGTTTTGCCGCTTATTGTTCGTCACGGCAATGTGGAGTGGCGCGACGGCGAAAAAACAACGGCAGAGATGTTTAAGCTGGTGAAGGAAAGCGGCGAACTGCCGAAAACTTCGCAGCCGCCGGTGGGCGATTTGCTTGATTTATTTACCGGCCTTGTGCAGCAGGGCAAAAAAATTATCGGCATATTTGTGGACGGCGTATTAAGCGGCACCTGCCAGACGGCGCAAATGGCTGCACGCCAGGTATTGAAAGAATTTCCTGATGCCGATATCCGCATTTTTGACAGTCTTACGGCAGCAACGCCTATCAGCGGGCTGGCGCTTGATGTTTTGAAAAAAGTTGATGAAGGCGCATCCATGGATGAGCTGGAACATTTTATTAATGATGCGACTGCACGCACGAGAACCTGCTTTTCCGTAAGCACGCTTGAATATTTGCAGAAAGGCGGGCGCATCGGCGCGGTAGGCGCACTGGTAGGCAATCTGTTAGGCATCCGCCCTGTGGTGGCGCTTGATGCTGAGGGCAAGCTGCTTGTGGCTGCCAAATGCCGCACACGCAGCAAAGTTTTGGGGAGTATGCTTGATTTTGCCTGCTCCCATGGCGATGTGGAGCGCATTTTCATTGCCAACGAAGAAGCGGAAGCAGATGCCAAATATCTTTATGAAGAGATGACAAAGCGTTATCCCGGCGTGCCGGTATTGATGACGGGTATCGGCACGGTTTTGGCCTCGCATTTGGGACCTGGCTGCATCGGTCTTTTTGTACGCATTAAAGCGTAGTATCTGGGGGCATAAAAATGGCAAAAGAATATCATGGCGAAGGCAGTAATAATTTACGGGCGGCAACAATAAACATTTTGTTGAGAATTGCCCTGTTTATAATGTACTATGTATTGCTTATTGCTATTGGTATTACCGTTTTTTATGCGGCCTTTCAAATATCCTGCGAGATGTATTATGCGCTGCTGCCGGCAGTTCAGCGGCATTTGAAGCTGATTTTTATAGGCGGCTTTGCATTTATTGGCTTATGGGCTTTTGCAGGAACATTGGCGTTTTACCTTGTTAAACCGCTTTTTAATTTTGGCGGTGCAAATGGCTGCCGTATGGAAATTACAGAGCAGGACAGCCCGCTGTTGTTTGCCTGCATACGCAGCCTTACAGAGAAAATAAACGTGCCGTTGCCGAAGCATGTGTATGTTAACAGCGAAGTTAATGCCTATGTTTTTTATAACAAAGGTTTCTGGCGCCTGTTTCTGCCGGCAGGAAAAAATATGGAAATCGGATTGGGCTTATGCCATGCTGCCAATATTGATGAACTAAAAGCGGTTTTGGCGCATGAATTAGGGCATTTTTCGCAGCAAACCATGAGGATTACCCCCGCCGTTAATGTCATTATGGGTATTTTGCACGATTTGGCATATACCAAAGATAGTTTTGATAATTTGCTTGATGAATGGTGCGAGGCGGAATACAAACCGTGGAGATGGTTCGGCAAAACCCTGCGGTGGCTTATCGGGCGCATTAAAAGCGTAACTGTGCTGATGTATGGCTTTGTTGAACGTGCGTATCCGGTATTGCAGCGCCAGAAGGAATATGATGCTGACCGCATTGCCTGCCGGGCTGTGAACACAGCGGCATTTGTATCATCCCAGATTAAGCTGGACTGGATTGCGGGGCGCCATAATTTTTATGAGCGGCTTTTGATAAATTACATAGCCGAAGAAGGCAGATGCCCGGAGAATTATTGGGCAGGCTATGATAAAATTGAAGATTACATGGAACTCATTGACGGTCAGCATTTGGGGCTGCAAACGCTTTTGCCGGAACAGGAAAGCATTGATTATGTGCTTGAGCACGAAGAAAACAGCGAGTATGACACCCACCCGACAACGGCACAGCGCATTAAAAACGCGCTGGCTGTAACCGGAACGCCGGAGCCGGATGAAAGTGCGGCGGCATGGACGCTGTTTGAGCCTGATGTAATAAACGCTGTCGGCAAAAGGCGTATTAAAGAGTTGGCAAAAGAGGCTGACTGCCAGAGGCTGGAGTTAGTTGATTTGAAAACTTTTAGAAAATGGGTTAAACGCGAAATTGAACACGAAATAACCGGAGGGGAAACTCTGCCGGATTAAATTTGAACGCAAGCCCTGTGAAAACAGGCATAAGATAAATGTTTTGCGCTGTGCGCGCAGGACTGGAGGAATTATATGACGAAACAGACCGCCGTTATCGACGGCCATGATATAAAAAACATGCTGCTGGGGGCCTATGCCGCATTTGCGGCCGGGTACAGGCAGATTGATGATTTAAACGTATTTCCGGTGCCGGATGGCGACACCGGCACTAACATGATGCGCACAATGGAAGCAGTGCAGCGCGCACTGGCACCGCTTACGGCAGCTTCGGCGGCGGAAGTAGGCGCAGCGGCGGCCAAAAGCGCCATTATGGGGGCGCGCGGCAACAGCGGCGTAATTCTTTCGCAGCTTTTGCGCGGCATTGGGCGCGGTTTGGCAGGCAAAGAGCGCATTACCGGCAATGAACTTGGCAAAGCGTTCCAGTTCGGTATTTTATATGCTTACCGCTCTGTGGCAAAACCGGTGGAAGGTACTATTTTAACGGTAGCGCGCGGCATTGCCAAAGCTGCCTATAACGCAGTGCGCCGCGGCGAAGATTTTGCCGAAATTTTAACAGAGGCAATCGCCGGCGGCAAGGCTGAACTTGCCCGCACGCCGGAACTTTTGCCTGCGCTTAAAGCAGCCGGAGTTGTTGATGCTGGCGGGCAGGGGTTAATTGTATTTTTGCAGGGCTGCCTGAACGGATTTTTGGGTAAAACGGAATACATAGAAGCAGTAAGCGCAGCGCCTGCGTCAAAAGTAGAACTGCCTGCGGAAGAAGTAGATTTAACCAATCCGTATTGCACGGAATTTATTGTAAAAAATGCGTCCGTTGATGAAAAAACGGTGCGCGCAGCGCTTGAACCGCTCGGCAATTCGCTGATTGTAGCGGCAATGGAAGATATTGTTAAAGTGCATATCCACACGGCAAACCCCGGCACGGTTTTGCAGCAGGGGCTTGGCTGGGGCAGTCTGCACGATATTAAAATTGACAACATGGCAGAACAGCATGAGCACCGTGTATTCAGCACAGTGTCGCAAAAAATGCCCAAAAAAGAAGGCGTCGGCATTGTAAGCGTGGCTGCCGGCAGCGGCATTGCCGAAATTATGCTGGCGCAGGGCGTAACTGATATTATAAACGGCGGACAGAGCATGAACCCGCCTGTGGAAGATTTTGTAAAAGCCATTGAAAACGGCAGTTACAGCAAGTACATTATTTTACCCAATAATAAAAACATTGTGCTGGCGGCGCAGCAAACGCAAAAGCTGCTTGGCGAGGATAAAGTAAATTATGTGCCTACTGTAAATCTGGCGCAGGGCATTGCCGCTATTTTGGCGTTTGACGCTGCAAGCGATATGGAAGCCAACGTTGCCGTTATGTCCGAAGCGGCGCAGGCAGCGCATTGCGTGGCGGTAAGCACCGCCGTGCGCGACAGCGTTGTAAACGGCATGGAGATAAAAAAAGGCAGCTATATCGGCCTTTTGGAAAATAAAATAGTCTGCACCGGCAGCAGCTTAAACGAAGCCGCAGCCCTTGCGGTACAAAAAGCCGGAACTGACTGGGAACTTTTAACCCTGTACTACGGCAGCGATATTACTGAAGAAGAAGCGCAGAATGCTGCTGCGGAACTTGAAAAGCTGTGCCCGGGAGCGGAAGCGCAGGTTTTAAGTGGTGCGCAGCCGCTGTATCCGCTTATTATCACTTTGGAATAAGATAAAATTAAGGCATGCAAGCCGCATGCCTTTTGTTTTGGAGGGGACTTATGCAGGAAATTATACTGGCGATTGTTGCAGGCATCGCCATTGGATTGCTGAATTTATTAAGTTATAAAATCAAATTTGTTTTAAGTAAAGTTTCTACCGCCTGCTTATGCGTAATGCTGTTTTGCCTGGGCGCCAAAATAGGCTGCGATGATGCGCTGCTTGCCAAACTTGGCACTTTGGGCGTGCAGGCGGGCGCTGTTGCCGTAGGCGCGGTAGCTGGCAGCATTATCTGCCTGTTTTTGGTAACGAAATTTATCGCCCGCCCGGCAGATGTTGAAGCAGAGGAAGGTGAGGCACGGTGATTGGCGGCATTGCTGTTTCTTTGCTTTCCGGCATGGCAGCCGGATACTTATTTTTAAACATTGGCGATAAAGACACGCTTGATTTTATTTTAATGACGGCGCTTGACATAATGGTGTTTATTGCCGGTATTGAAATCGGCAGCAACCGTGATATTTTAAAGCGCGTCTGCAACTGGCACAGCGCAGTGCTGGCAATAAGCATACCTGCGGCGGTGGCTGTTGGAAGTATCGGCGGCGCGGCGCTTTTAGGCATGGCGGCAGGGCTTAGTTTTTACGATGCCGTGCTTGTCGGCAGCGGTTTGGGCTGGTACAGCTTTTCATCCGTCCTTATCAGTGCCGTGTACAGTACGGAAATTGGGACGGTATCGTTTCTGGCAAATATGCTGCGTGAGCTTTCCGCCTTCTTTTTAATACCTGTTTTAGTGCGCCTGCATAAACTTTTAGCGCTTGCCCCCAGCGGTGCGGCTACTATGGACAGCGGCCTGCCGGTGGTAATAAAATATACCAATCTGCACGTCGGCATGTATTCCTTCATTAACGGTTTGGTGCTGACGCTGATGGTTCCGGTGCTGCTTTCGTGGCTTTTGAGTTTAAAATAAAAACAAAACCTGCCTTGCGCAAAATGCGGGCAGGTTTTGTTTTGCTGTTTTTTAGTTTTCTGCGGTAGCTTAAAATAAAAATGGTTTTTCAAGGCAGCAGTTTATTTTTCGCCAATGCCGGAATTTACTTATTTAAACGGAATGTTTTTATTAGCGGAGTTCCTCTAAATTTTATGCCTCACACAAAAGCGGAACGCCGTTGACTTTTGCTGCCGGGAAAAAATCAATTTTCAAAAAATGA
>USHB01000005.1 GCA_900554395.1 uncultured Phascolarctobacterium sp. | reverse complement strand
CAGCACGTCCTTTTTTCATATAAAAAAATAAAGCCGTACAGTTGCAGCTGTACGGCAAAATGTTACTTTTTATTATTTGCAGTTATTGAGCCAGTAAGAAAATAAGGCAACAATAATGCCGACAAACAACGGAGCAAGTAACAGAAAAATTTTTAAAAAGAAAGTAAGAAGTATTAAGCAGCATATGATTTGATTATAAAAAATCCTCCGATTTATTTCGGAGGATTTTTTGTGTATATAAGTATTTACTTTTTGCTTGCTGCTACATCACTGAAAGCTTTTTCGGCAGCAGCAATGGTTTTGGCAATGTCGTCCGGCGTATGAGCCAACGAGATGAAGTTTGTTTCAAACTGAGACGGCGGCAGGTAAATGCCTTGTTCCAGCATGCTGTGGAAATAGATGCGGAAGGCATCCAAATCGCTTTCGGCAGCGGAGGCGTAATCGGTAACGGGTTTATCGTTAAAGAATACGGTGAACATGGAGCCTAAGCGGTGGCATTGTACGGGCACGCCTGCTTTTTCGGCTGCACGCTGCAAACCGCCGACAAGAATTGCGGCATGGCTTTCCAGTGTGGCGCATACATTATGTTCTTCCATATAGGTAAGGTTGGCAATGCCTGCTGCCATAGCCAGTGGGTTGCCGCTTAAGGTGCCTGCCTGGTACATGGGGCCAACGGGGGCAACCATTTCCATAACAGCGCGTTTGCCGCCGTAAGCAGCTACCGGCAGCCCGCCGCCGATAACTTTGCCGAGGCAGGTAATATCCGGGTCAATGCCGTACAGGCTTTGTGAGCCACCCTGTGCGCTGCGGAAGCCGGACATAACTTCGTCGCAGATAAGAAGCGCACCGTATTCTTTAGTAATGGCGCGGATTTTGGCAAGATAGCCGTCTTTAGGCAGCACCAAACCCATATTGCCGGGTGTAGGTTCCATAATAACGGCTGCGATTGTTTCGCCCTGGGTGCGGAATACTTCTTCCAGCGCAGCTTCGTCATTAAACGGAATGGTAATGGTGTTGGCGGCAACGTTTTTCGGTACGCCCGGGCTGTCGGGCACGCCGAGTGTTGCTGCGCCGCTGCCTGCCTTAACGAGCAGGCTATCATGATGGCCGTGGTAGCAGCCGATAAATTTAACTATGTTTTCACGTCCGGTATAGGCGCGTGCCAGACGCAGTGCGCTCATGGTGGCTTCGGTGCCGCTGTTTACCATGCGTACCATATCCATGGAAGGCACTAAGCGGCAGACAAGTTTGGCAAGTTCGGTTTCTGCCAGGGTCGGTGCGCCATAAGAGGAGCCTTTTTCGGCAGCTTTTTTTATCGCTTCGGTAACAACCGGATGAGCATGGCCCAAAAGCAGCGGGCCATAGCTTAATACATAATCTATGTATTCATTGCCGTCGATATCGGTCAGTTTGCTGCCGCAGCCGCCGGCGATAATGGGCGGTACGCCGCCAACGCTGCGGAAGGAGCGCACGGGGCTGTTAACGCCGCCCGGGATATATTTTTTGGCTTCTTCAAAAGCCGCTTCGGATTTTGCGTGCTGCATAATGTCCTCCTTATTCTTCGCGCAGCCAGCGTGCTGCGTCAAGAGCGTGGTAGGTAATAATCATTTTAGCACCGGCGCGTTTAAAACCGGTAAGGGTTTCCATAACGATGCGTTTTTCGTCAATCCAGCCTTTTTGGGCTGCGGCTTTAACCATGGCGTATTCGCCGCTGACATTATAAACGCACAGCGGGCGGTTAAAGGTATCTTTAACGCGGCGCACAATATCCATAAAGGCCAGTGCAGGTTTAACCATTACAATGTCTGCGCCTTCTTCAATATCAAGCGCAACTTCGCGCAATGCTTCATCGCTGTTGGCAGGGTCCATCTGGTAGCCTTTGCGGTCACCTGCGCTCGGTGCGGAATCTGCGGCGGCGCGGAACGGTCCGTAATAGGAAGAAGCGTATTTAGCGGAGTATGCCATGATGGATACGTTGCTGAAGCCGTTTTCGTCAAGCGCGGTGCGGATTGCCTGTACATAGCCGTCCATCATGTTGGAGGGGGCAATAATATCTGCGCCTGCTTTGGCGTGTGATACGGCAACTTTTGCCAGAAGCGGCAGGGTAGCATCGTTGTTTACGGTGCAGCCGTTTTCCAGAACGCCGCAGTGGCCGTGTTCGGTATATTCGCACAGGCATACGTCGGTAACGATAACGATGTTGGGGTATTTTTCCTTAATCAGGCGGCAGGCCTGCTGTACAGGTTCTTCCATATCCCAGGCGCTGCTGCCGGTAGCGTTTTTGTAAGAAGGGATGCCGAATAAAATAACGGCAGGAATTTTAAGTTCCGTAATTTCGTCCAGCACTTCCGGCAGACGGTCGAGCGACCAGTGGTAATTGCCTGGCAGGGATTCGATTTCGTGTTTTACGTTTTTGCCGGGAACTACAAACAGCGGATAAATTAAATCTTCAACGGAAAGTTTGTTTTCGCGTACCATGCTGCGCAGGTTTTCGGTTGCGCGCGTGCGGCGCGGACGGTAAATAGGATAGCCCATTATAATCACTCCTTAGTGTAATAGCTTTTTATGGCATCCGTTAAACCGGCAATGGTAAAGGTACCGGCGGTTACAGCGGGTGTTATACCGTTTTTAAGGCAGGTTTCGGCGGTTACGGGGCCGATGGCGGCGCAGGCAACGCCGTCGAGCAGTTCTTTTTTGCCGCCCAGCACTTTAAGGAAGTTGGTAACGGTGCTGGAGCTGGTAAAGGTAACCATGTCAACTTCTTTGTTTTGCAGCGCTTCCATAAGTTCTGCGGCGTTATCGCATACTGCTGCGGTTTCATAAGCCGTAATAACGTTTACTTCAGCGCCGAGTTCGCGCAGTTTTTCGGGCAGCACTTCGCGTGCTTCTTTAGCGCGGGGAATAAGCACTTTATCGCCTGTTTTAAGTTCGGCGCCAAGCGCTTCTGCCAGTTCTTCGGCTTTATAGGTGCAGGGTACCAAATCGGCAGTGATGCCGAAAGTTTTAAGGGTTTTGGCGGTGCCGCAGCCGATAGCGGCAATTTTTACGCCGGCAAGGGCGCGGGAATCTCTGCCTGCTGTTTCCAGGCGTGCAAAAAAGGCGCGGACGCCGTTGGCACTGGTAAGAACCACCCATTTATAACTGTTAATGTTTTTAATTGCTTCATCAAGCGGGGCATAGGTTTCCGGCGGCACAATTTTAATGGAAGGCGCTTCGATAACTTTTGCTCCTTCTGCTTCAAGTGTTTTGGTAAGTTCGCTTGCCTGTGCGCGTGCGCGGGTAACTACAACGGTTTTGCCAAACAGCGGCTTGTTGTCGTACCAGCGGAGCTGCTCACGCAGTTTTACAACATTGCCTACTATAAAAATGGCAGGCGGTTTTAAACCTGCGGCGGCAACATCAGCGGCAGCATTGCCAACTGTGGTAACAAGCGTTTGCTGTTCGGGGTGCGTGCCCCAGCGGATAACTGCTGCCGGTGTATCGGCGGCGCGTCCGTTTTCGATGAGTTTTTGCGTAATTTTGGGAATGTTTTCCACGCTCATTAAAAATACCAGAGTATCAACTGCGGTGGCAAGCCCCTGCCAGTTAATGGTGCTTTCGCCTTTGGTGGGGTCTTCGTGGCCGGTAATAACGGCAAAACTTGTTGCAACGCGTCTGTGTGTTACGGGGATGCCGGCATATTCGGCAACGGCAATGGCACTGGTTACGCCCGGTACAAATTCAAAGGGCAGCCCTGCTTCCAAAAGCTCAATGGCTTCTTCGCCGCCGCGCCCGAAAACAAACGGGTCGCCGCCTTTAAGGCGTGCTACGGTTTTGCCTTCGGCAGCCAGTTTAACCAGCAGTTTGTTAATATCCGGCTGGCGCATGGTGTGGTTGGCAGATGCTTTGCCAACGTAAACCATTTCCGCATCGGGGCGGGCATAGCTTAAAATGCGCGGGTCTGCAAGACGGTCATAAACAACGGCGTCTGCCGCTTTTAAACATTCCATGGCTTTGATGGATAACAGGCCGGGGTCGCCGGGGCCTGCGCCAATAAGGTAAACTTTTCCTTGTTTTGTCATATATTCCTCTCCTTACAGGATAGCGGCAAGAATTTCCTGGCCGCCGTTATTAAGCATTTTTTGTCCAAGCGTGCGGCCGATAAGGGCAGCATCATCTGCGCTGCCTTCGGCTGTATCGCGTAAAACCGTGCTGCCGTCCAGTGAAGCAATGATTGCTTCAACGGCAATGCGGTTATCTTTAACTTCGGCATGCACGCCGATAGGCACCTGGCAGCCGCCTTCAATCAGGCCTAAAAAGGCGCGTTCGGCATCGGTTGCCTGTTTGGTGGGTGTGTTGTTTAAAAAGTCCAGCATCTGGCGGACTTTAAAATTATCGGCACGGCACTCAATGGCAAGTGCGCCCTGCCCAACTGCGGGCAGGCAGTATTCGTGCGGTATAATCTGTTTGATTCTGTCCTCGTGCCCAAGGCGGGTAAGCCCGGCCGCTGCAAGAATAATGGCATCCATTTGCCCTTCATCCAGTTTTTTCAGGCGGGTGTCAACATTGCCGCGTAAATCGACAATTTTTAAATCCGGGCGGCGGGCAAGAAGCTGCGCGCGGCGACGCAGGCTGCTGGTGCCAAGTACGGCGCCTTCGGGCATTTCTTCAATGCTGTTGTATTTGTTGCTTACAAAAGCGTCGCCGGCATTTGCGCGTTCGGTAATCGCCGTAAGGCACAGCCCTTCCGGCAGTACGGTGGGCATATCTTTTAAACTGTGTACGGCAAGGTCGATGGTGCCGTCCAAAAGTTCCTGCTCTATTTCTTTGGTAAACAGGCCTTTGCCGCCTATTTTAGCCAGCGGCACATCCAAAATGCGGTCGCCCTTGGTAACGATTTTTTTAAGCGTTACTTCGCAGCCGGGATATTCTTCGCGCAGGCGGGCGGCAATGTAGTTGCTCTGCCACAGGGCTAAAAGGCTCTGCCTAGTCCCAATAATCAAATTTGTTTTCATCGTCGATGTAGTCCTCTCCTTTATCGTTCAGCAAAAACAGTTCGCAAATCATTTTGCGCAGGCGTTCTTCGTCCGGCGTGCCGGCAGCGGCGTTCATGGCCGTCATCGGTTCGCGCAGAAATTTATGTTCCAGGCGCTGCGTCATAATGTCGATAATGCGGCGCTCGTGGTCAGTCAGTTCCGGCATTTTGGCAAAGGCGCGTTTCAGCACCTTTTCACGCAAGAAGTTCATTTTTTCGTGAAGCTGTACCATTACCGGGCGCATGGTTAAGTACCGCAGGCGCTCTTTCAGTTCGGCAATTTCTTCTTCAATAATGGCTTCCGCAACCTGCGCCTCGTGCGTGCGGAAATGTTTGTTGGTATCAACAACGCCTTCCAAATCATCTATATTGTACAGCGTAATGCCCGGCAGTTCAGCTACACTCGGCTCAACGTCGCGCGGTACGGCAATGTCTATCAGTATCAGCGGTTTGCCGCCGCGTTTTGCTGCAACTTCGCGCATATCGCGCTCGCGGATAACGTAATGCGGCGCGCCGGTGCTGGTAATGATAATATCGGATGTTTCTGCCTGTTCAAGATATTTATTGTAGGCAATGGCAGTGCCGTTAAACTTATCGGCAAGTTCTTTGGCATGGTCATAATTGCGGTTGCTGACAAAAATTGTTTTGGCGCCTTTATCAATAAGGTGGCGTGCGGTAAGCTCGCTCATGCGGCCTGCGCCAAGCACCAGAATGTTGGCGTTGTCGATGCTGCCTAAAATTTCCATGGCCAAATCAACAGCGGCGCTTGATACCGATACCGAACTGTAAGCTATTTTGGTTTCGGTGCGCACGCGTTTGCCGGTAGCAATGGCACGGTTAAAAATAGTATTGAAAATCGTGCCCGTCATGGAATTTTCGCGGGCAATCTGGTAAGCGTTTTTAATCTGACTTAAAATCTGCCCTTCGCCGATAACCAGAGAATCAAGACTGGAGGCAACTTTGAACAGATGGCGTACGCAGTTTACGCCGCTGAGGTTGTAAAAATATTCGGTTTTGTAGCCTTCGCCGGCGATATGCTTGACCAGAGTCTGTATAAACTTCATGCCGCTTACCGGTTCTTCCAGCACCATGTAAAACTCGGTGCGGTTGCAGGTGGAAAGCAGCACCGCTTCGTCAAGATTATCGTAATTGCGCAGGCGGCGCAAAATGCGGGCTATGCGCTCAGCGCTGAAGTTAAAGCCTTCGCGTACTTCAACGGGCGCCGTTTTATGGTTCAGCCCTAAAACTATCAATTGCATCGGTAATGCGCTCCTTTAATGTATTTAAGCGGCCCTCGTGCAAAAGGCCGATGGCTTCTTCGGTTAAATGCCTGCGCCAGAAAGCTGTGCGCTGTGCAGGCGTAAGGGGCAGGCTTTGCAGTTTCTGCCTTGCTTCGTGCAGAAAATCGGCAAAATCGGCAAAATCGCCGCCGTAGGTTTTGGTCATATCGCGTGCTAAAAGTGCGGTATAAGCGGGCAGCCCGCCGCCAAAAGCAGTAAAGTTAAGCCGGCCGCTGCATGCCTGGGCAGGTACGCTGAAATTGCCAAGTTCCGGTTCGGTTACAACGTTTACAAGGCAGGGCGCATCCTTTGCTATGCTGCGATTAAGTGCGGCGTTGTCCGTTGCGGCAACCACCAAAAAGCAGCCGCTTATGTCGCCACGTTCATAACCGCGCAGCAAAAGGCTTATCTGTCCTTTGTCCGCAAGCGCGGTTAAATTTTCATCCGCCGCGGGCGCGATAACGGTTACAACGGCACCGGCAGCAAGCAGTGTGCGCGTTTTGCGCAGGGCAACTTTGCCGCCGCCGATAACAGCACATTTTTTACCGTTTAAATTAAGCATTGCCGGATAGCGGAAAAGGTTTTCTTCCATATATAACCTGCCTTAAACTTACTTAAAAATTCACATAAAGATACAACTACAATAATACCATAAAATAGGAAGTATTTCCAGTTAAAATACTGTTGCAGACCTACAAAAATGCGTGAAAAAGTATTATTTGAGATGAGAGGATTTAACAGGCGCGCTGACGAATATTAAAAAGGCAGGCAGCAGAGGAGGGATTGGCTATGAATTGTGCTTTTTGCCCGCATCACAAATGTTATACGGAAGGGCAGAACTGTACGCGCTTTGCTCATGAGGAGGCGTGCGGCTTTTATACGGAAGAGGACCGAAAGATGATGCGTGCGTCATCGGCAACCGAAAGCCGCAATTATATGAAAATGACGCGCCTTGAAGAAAGCGCCTTTTTTGCCAGAGAACTTGGCGTTAAGAAAATAGGCATTGCCTTTTGCATCGGCCTTGCCAACGAAGCGCATTTTTGCGCGCAGTATTTTAAAGCACAGGGCTTTGCGGTAGAATCCGTTTGCTGCAAGGTTTGCTCCGTTGATAAGGATATGCTGGAACTGGAAAAAATTAAACCCGGCAAGCGCGAGGCAATGTGCAATCCTAAAACGCAGGCCCGTCTTTTGAACGATGCCGGAACGGAACTGAATTTTATTGTCGGTTTGTGCGTTGGGCACGATATGCTGTTCACCATGGCAAGCAAAGCGCCGGTATCAAGCCTGATTACCAAAGACCGCGTGCTGGCCAATAATCCGGCAGGTGCGGTTTATTCGCGCTACTGGCGCAGAAAACTTGGCATACTTGAGGACGGAACAGTATAAGGGAGATGCATGGCAGTGAGGATTTATAATGTCTATTTCAGCGCTAAAGGAACTACACAAAAATACGCGCGCCGGCTTGCTGAAGCGCTTAACCTGCCGCTTGCAGAGGAGCATAACTGGCTGAATTGCAGTGACAGGAAAAGCGTTGCCGTGCCGCAGGAAGACGTGCTGCTTTTCAGCATGCCTGTTTACGGCGGATTTATTCCGCACTTTTGTGCAGAACTGGCAGCAGGCTTAAAAGGCAGCGGCACCCCGGCGGTTATTGCAGCTGTATACGGCAACAGGCATTACGATGATGCTTTGTTGCAAATGAAAGATATTTTAACGGCGCAGGGGTTTAAGGTAATAGCGGCAGGCGCATTTGTGGCGGAACATTCTATTTTTCCGGAAGTGGCCTGCGGCAGGCCTGATGCAGACGATGCTGCTGCGCTGAACAGTTTTGCTGCACAATGCGCAAGTTTATTAAAGCAGCGAAGCGAATGGGAAAACAAAGAAATTGCGCTGCCGGGAAATCCCGGTTATGACGCTGCCGTGTTTAAAGGCGTGGCGTTTAAGCCTGACGGTAATGAAAAATGCATTGGCTGCAAAAAATGTGCTGCAATTTGCCCGATGAAGGCCATTTCTGAAGATAACCCGCGCTTAACTGATAAAACACGCTGCATTTCGTGCGGCGCCTGCATTAAGGTATGCCCTGCTGGTGCGCGCAACTATCATTTTGAAGGTTATAATGATATGGCGGCAGCTTTTAAAGCAAAATGCAGTGCTTACAGAAAACCGGAAACATGGTACATAATTTAATTTTTAAACAGCAGTCCGCAGTTTGGGGCTGCTGTTTTTTTGGTTAAAAGAAAACCACACGCTATGCGTGTGGTTCAGGAAAGCTTATAGCTATGAGGAAACCTCCTTTGATACAATAAATACAGCTCCCCAGCTGCATAAAAATCAAAGGAGGTTTTGTCATGTCTGACATAAATACATTATCACATACAACATGGAGATGCAACTTTCATATAGTATTTGCACCAAAATTTAGAAGGATGGCTATATACGGTAAGATAAAAGAAGATATAGGAAAAATTTTAAGAAAATTATGTGACAGGAAAGGAGTAACGATAATGGAAGCAAGTGCCTGCCCTGATCACATTCATATGTTAGTAAGCATACCACCTAAATATTCTGTATCAGATTTCGTAGGATATTTAAAAGGAAAAAGTTCGTTGGAAATATTTGAGAGACACGGAAATTTAAAATATAAATATGGTAACAGGAGATTTTGGTGTAAGGGTTATTACGTAGATACGGTAGGAAGAAATGAGAAAGCCATAAAGAAGTATATAGCGGAACAATTGCAGGAAGATCGACTAAGCGATCAGTTGGTATTAAAAGAATTGGTAGATCCGTTTGAAAAGTAAGTAAAAAATAAAGAGCCCCAGAAAGGGGCGGCTGGTAAATCAAGTGCAGTTGGGGAGCTTTTGCGGTGATGCTTTAGCATCGGCTGGTAAAAAGGCTTCTAGCCGCAGAGCAAACCACCCGCTATGCGGGTGGTTCTGATTGCAAAAGAATAAATAAGCAGAAATTATCTGAAAATTAATTTACAAATGTTCTGACAAATGTTACAATGAAACTATCAATTTGAAATTAATGAGGTGAAAGAATGTACGTTTTAACTTTACCTGTATTGCGTAAAATGCTGCATACCGCAGCTGTTGACCTGAAAGCCAACGTACAATATCTGTGCGAGCTTGACGGTGTTGCCGGTGACGGTGACCACGGCATTGCCATCGGGCATATTGCCGATATTTTAAAATCTCACGCCGACGATATTACCGTTGCTACCATGAACCTGCTTCTGGAAGGCATCGGCGATGCCTGCATGGCTGTTAACGCAGGCAGCAGCGGTCCGCTGTGGGGTACTATTTTTGCTGGCATGGCCGACGGCATCGACGACCAGGCAGAACTGACCGATATTGAATTTAAGCGTATGTTTGCGCAGGCCAAAGAAGATTTTATGGATGTAAGCAAAGCCAAAGAAGGCGATAAAACTTTGGTTGACGCTTTCTATCCCGCTGTGGCGGCTATTGCCGAAACCGACGGCAGCATTGAAACGATTCTTGCTGCTGCTGCCGAAGCTGCGCAAAAAGGTGCCGATGCTACCGCCGATATGGTTGCCAAATTCGGCAGAGCCAAAAATGTAGGCGAACGCAGCATTGGACATAAAGACCCGGGTGCTGTTTCCATGGCAATTTTCTTTGCCGGGCTTGCTAAAGGCATTAAGGAATAATTTAAAAAGCTATAATAAAAACAAAAAACGGAGGTTGCAAAAATGAAAAAATTTATCAATGACCCTGAAAATTTAACTTCTGAACTTTTGGAAGGCCTCGCTCTCAGCAATTCTGACATTGTTTCTTTGGAAGACGGCAATCTTGTAGTAAACAAAAAATTAAAAGATGCTGACCGCGTTACCATTGTTACCCTTGGCGGCACCGGCCACGAGCCTGCCATCAGTGGTTTTGTAGGCGAAGGCATGATTGATATTTCCGTTGCAGGCAATATTTTTGCGGCTCCTGGCCCGCAGTCCTGCGTAGAAGCCATTAAAATGGCAGATAAAGGCCATGGCGTACTGTTTGTTGTTTTAAACCACGCCGGCGATATGCTTACCGGCAACCTGACCATGAAACAGGTTAAAAAACTCGGCATTAAAGTTGCCAAAGTTGTTACCCAGGAAGACGTTGCCAACGCTCCGCGTTCCAACGCAGATGACCGCCGCGGACTTGTAGGCTGCATTCCTCTGTACAAAATTGCAGGCGCAGCCGCAGCTCAGGGCAAATCTTTGGAAGAAGTTGCCGAAATTGCCCAGCGTTTTGCCGATAACATGGCAACCATTGCCGTTGCCTGCGTAGGCGCAACCCATCCGGCAACCGGTATGGAAATTGCCCACATTGATGACGGCATGATGGAAGTTGGCATGGGCCAGCACGGTGAAGGCGGCGGTGGCAGCATGCCGATGAAAACCGCGGACGAAACCGCTGTTATTATGATGGATGCACTTTTAAAAGACCTTGAAGTTAAGAGCGGCGAAAAACTGATGGTAATTATTAACGGCAGCGGCGCAACAACTTTGATGGAACAGCTTATTGTTTACCGCAAATGCCATAAATATCTTGCCGAAAAGGGCATTGAAGTTGTGGCAAGCCATGTAGGCGAACTTTTAACCGTACAGGAAACCGCAGGCTTCCAGATGTTCATTGCGCGCATGGATGACGAAATGACCGCATTGTGGAACGCACCCTGCCGCACTCCGTATTACAGAAATTAAGGTGAAAAATTATGGCAGATAAAGAAGGCAATATCCTGGCAAAAGATTACGGCATCGGCATTATGCCGCCTGCACAGACTTTTCACGTTAAAGGCATGGGCCATGCCGAATGGGGCATGAAAACAAGACTTTCGCAAATTTTCGCAGCAGACCGCCGCACCATTATGCTGGCGTTTGACCATGGCTACATTATGGGCAGCACTGCCGGTTTGGAAAGGCTCGATTTGGTTATTCCGCCGCTGATGGAATATGCAGACTGCCTGATGGCTACGCGCGGTGCTTTGCGCGCCTGCGTGCCGCCCGACTGCCGCAAGGCGATTGCCCTGCGCTGCACGGCGGATACTTCCGTATTGAAAGACGATATGAGCCACGGCGTTATCGGCGTTGGCATTGAAGACGCCATCCGTATGAATGCTTCCTGCATGGCAGTACAGTGCTTTGTAGGAGCTGACGGCGAACTTGGTTCTTTGGAAAATTTAGTGCGCACAGTTGATGCCGGTGAACGTTACGGCATTCCAGTGCTGGGCGTTGTTGCTGTTGGCAAAGAGATGGAACGCACCACGCGTTACTTTGCGCTGGCAACCCGTTTGCTTGCCGAACTTGGCGCGCATATGATTAAAACTTATTACTGTGATAATTTTGAGCAGATTACCGCTGCCTGCCCGGTGCCAATCGTTATCGCCGGCGGCAAAAAAGTGCCTGAACTTGACGCTTTGCAAATGGCTTACCGTGCCATCAGCGAAGGAGCAGCAGGCGTAGATATGGGGCGCAACGTACTGCAGGCAGAAAACCCTGTTGCCATGCTCCGCGCTATCCGTATGGTAATTCACGAAAATGCCAAACCGGAAGAAGCATATAAAGCTTACCAGCTGATGAAGGAGGACTAAGCTGATGAAAAAATTTATGCACGTTGGCGTGCCCACTGATAAAGTAATGGAAGGCAGCATTTACGCAGAAGGCATTAAAACACATATTATTCCGCCCGAAACCAACGAATTCGGCATTGAATACCTGCGTTTTGAAAAAGATACCCCGCTGCCCGAGGAACTGCAAACCATGGTGCATGTTGCCTACCAGGTAGATGACATGGAAGAGCAGCTTAAAGCCAACCGCGTGGTTGTAGAACCGTGGATGGCAGACGAAAATACCCGCATCGCCTTTATTATGAAGGACGGTATTTTGATGGAACTGATGGAAGTAAAATAATTGCTGACCGATAAAGAACTTGCCGCACTGGTGCAGGCAGCGCGCCTTTATTATGAAGAAGGGCTGACGCAGGCCGAAGTAGCGGCAAAAATCGGCGTATCGCGCCCGCAGGTCAGCAAAATGCTGGCGCAAGCGCGCGAAACGGGCATAGTCCATATCGAAATACGTCCACCGGTTGCAGGCGATGCAGAACTGTTAAAACTTTTGGAGCAGCGCTTCGGCATAAAAGGCGGCATTGTACTGCCAAACGCCTCGCGCGATGAACTTTTGCGGCATACAGCCTCCTATCTTGAGAGCGAACTGCGTTATGAAAAAGCCGTGGGGCTTGGCTGGGGCTATACGCTTGGCGAAGCAGCAGCCAAAATGGCGCTTGGCGGCGGAATGAAAGGCAGCGGCAGCGTATTTCCGCTTATCGGCAAAACGGCGATACCAAACCGCGGCTACCGTGTTAACGAACTGTCGCAGCTTTTGGCAGGCAGCAGCAGGGAAGCCTTCTGGCTTGATGCGGAAGCCTTTCCGGACAGCCGCGAAGCGCGCGATGCTGTTGAAAGCACCGATAACTTTAAGGAAGCCTCTAAACTGTGGCAATCGGCAACGGCTGCCCTTGCAGAAATACGTGCTTACCCCGGTGTGCCTGACGAAGCAACGGCGCTGCGTTTTGAAGATGCGCTTGAACGCCAGCAGGCAGTTGGCAGCCTGCTTTCGTACTACTTTAATGTACGCGGTGAATTTATCAGCGGCGCGGGCGATTTTGCCGTGCGCATACCGCTGAAAACTTTAAGCCAGGTGCCGAAAGTAATTGCCATAGGGCTGACGGCAGGCGCAAAAGCTGTGCTTGGAGCGTTGCGCACCGGCATTGTTACGCATCTTATAGTTACCGAAGAAACAGCCCGCAAAGTTTTGCAGAAATAAAATAAGCCCTTCTGTTTTTATGGCAGAAGGGCTTAAAATATTAGTTCAGCATTTTGCTGAATTGCCATTTGACTTTATATACAATATAATAATCTTATACTTATTATATGTGGGAGTATTATAGATGAATAAAGATGAAGCAGTTAAGTTAATTGCCAATGGCGAAGGATTGAATGTAGAATTTAAAAAATCTTCTGCTGAAATTACCAAAGATGTCTATGAAACAGTCTGTGCATTTTCAAATAGAAATGGCGGGCATATTTTTCTTGGAGTCAATGATAATGGAGAAATTATAGGCATTGATAATAAGCACATAGATAAAATGAAAAGGGATTTTGTTAATTGCGTTAATAATCCTGAAAAAATTTATCCGCCGTTATATTTACAGCCGCAGGATATTTTAATTGATGGTAAACATATTCTTTACATATATGTACAAGAAGGCAGCCAAGTTTGCCGTGCAAGAGGAAGAATATATGACAGAAATCATGAAGCAGATATAGATATTACCAATAATTCCGATTTAGTTTATAGTTTGTATGCACGTAAAAGTAACAGCTATTTTGTAAATAAAATAACCGGATTTGATATGAGTGATTTACGTGTTGATGTTATGGAAAAAGCACGTATAATGAGCCGTATTAGAAATATAAACCATCCGTGGTTAAAAATGAGTGATGAAGAATTTTTACGGTCTGCCGGTTTAATTGCTAAAGAATTTGAAACACGTAAAGAAGGTCTTACATTAGCTGCTATTTTATTGTTTGGTACAGATTCTGCTATTATGTCCGTTTTGCCTCATCACAAAACGGATGCTATTTTACGTATAGAAAATTTAGACCGTTATGATGATAGAGATGTTATTATAACAAATTTATTTGATACATATGACAGGCTTATGGCTTTTGCCCAAAAACATTTAAGCGATACATTTGCATTAGAAGGAATAAATAGTGTTGGAGTTAGAGATAAAATATTGCGTGAGATTTTTTCTAATTCTTTAGCTCATAGAGATTATTCCAATGCTTACGTGGCGAAATTTGTAATAGAAAACGATAAATTTTATACTGAAAATGCTAACCGTGCTCATGGATTTGGATTATTAAATTTAAAAACTTTCCAGCCATATCCTAAAAATCCATTGATTTCTAAAATATTTAGAGAGACCGGCCTTGCTGATGAGTTAGGTTCAGGAATGAGAAATACCTATAAATATACAGAAATTTATTCTGACTCTGTACCGGAATTTATTGAAGGAGATGTATTTAAAACCATTGTGCCCATAAGGACTATGGCTATTGCTAAAATTAAAATTGGTGAGCAAGTTAGTGACCAAGTTAGTGAGCAAGTTAGTGAGCAAGTTAGTGACCAAGTTAAAAGAATACTTTTATATTGCATAGAACCAAAAACCAAGCGTGAAATTTGCGGCCATTTTGGTTATAGCAGTCAAACATTTTTTACAAAAAAATATTTAAGGCAACTGCTTGATGACGGATTATTAAAAATGACCATTCCGGAAAAGCCGAACAGCAGAAACCAAAAATATCAAACTGTAAAAAAGATTTAATTATCTATAAAAATTTTTAACATTAAAATTTCATAAAAAGCGGGCGCTTCGCGCCATAAATAAAAATAAGGCAGGCGCTAAAAACGCCCCTTGTTTAGCAAAATAGTAAAACCGCAGCTTTGCTGCGGTTTTTTCATTATTACGGCAAGTACCTGCCAGTAGTCAGTAAATGCGAAAAGCATATAATTTCGGATTAGAAAGAATTGAGAACGTCTTGTGGGGGGGTAAAGGTATAGTATAATATAAGTATATACCGACGGTATTAAAAATGTTTTGCGTTTTTAATCACTTAATACTGCCGAGTTTAAAGCAAAGGAGTAGGAAAGATGAAAAGAAAGTCGGATTTAAAAAGAAAGGTGCTGCGCTCATTACTTGCCGCAAGTACCATGGGTATTTTTTACAGCAGTGATGCGTTGGCGGCGAGTATAAATGGGTATGATGAATTTATACCTGATGCTAATGGTAATATTGTAATTACTGAAGATGAACAATTAGCTGCGGGCAGTCATCACTTTGTTATTGCACAGGGCGATAAACTTGTTATTGCAACCGAAGGCAATGTAAACAGCTTGTTGGCAGATATAAAAAATGCTAACGACGATTTAACTGCTATTCGTAAAGCATTGGCTGATCATAGTGTTGTAGGCGTTGTTGGTGGCGAAGCAAGATTAGACGATGCAACTATTAGTTCTTTGGGACTTGCAAGTTTTGGGCTTGGAAGTAATGAAAGTTTACAGAGCATTATTAATAAAATATTAGCAATTGATACAATAGGCCAAAACAATAATATTGTAACTATTAACAAAGATACTAATTTAATTGTTGGTGATGCAACATCTAATCCTGTTGTTATTGGTATGGTAGGCGGTGATTTGGCTTTAAATCCTTCGTTAGGTATTGCTAGCGATAAAGGAAGCCAATTTATAGAGATAACAAGAAATGGAACTATTAATAACACTATAAATAGCGGTAACGTTATTGGTGGTGTCGGCGGCAGTACAGCTATTTCTATGGGCAATATAAGTGGAAATATTAAATTAACTATATTTGGTTCCGAACAAAATATGCCTATTACAAGCGGCGGCAAAACCACTACAACCATTAACGGCGATATTAATACTGCTACTTCCGAAGGCAGCACTGCTAACATTGGCGCATTTGCTAATGGCGGTGCAGCAGTTGCTATTGGTGGACAGGCTAATAGCATTGTTAATGGCAACAGTACTTTAATTATTGATTCTAATGTAAAAGCAGATAGCGGTATTGATGGTATTACCGCAGGCGTAGTAGGCGGCGGTGTTGCTTTAACTACCATTGGCGGCACGGCTAACAGTGAAGTAAACGGTAATGTTAATATTGGCATTAATAACGGCCTTGCTATCGGTATTGTTGGCGGAGGCGTTGCAGGTTCTGCTGATATCACCGGTGCGGCTGAAGGTATTTATAAAGTAATAAACCAGGACGAAGAAGATTATAAAGATAAACAATATGGTCACGATGGCGGCTATATGGATGCAGATGCAGCAATATTGGAAGAAGCATTAAATATTGATTTGCCAGATGCCCTTGATGATTTAGATGTTAAAATTGATAATGCAATCCAAGGCGGCGAAGCAACGGCTACGGTTAAAGGTGATACCAGCATTGAATTAACTGGTAATACTACTGCTATTGGCGTTATCGGCGGCGGTGTGGCAGCAGCAAGCCATACTTATACATGGAAAAATGACGGCACTAAGCTTGATGCTGGTTTAGGTGAAGATGACGTTAATAAAGCTTACGGCAGAAGCAATGCTACTGCTAATACCGGCAAAGCTACTATTGTTGTAAACCTTGAAAGCCCTAATAAGGATGCAGTAGCAGCTAATATCGGCGGCGCATTAAGCAGCGTTATCAGCGCTGTGAAAGATGGCGATTTAAGCAAGATTAATGCTGAAGGCGTTGTTGGACAGGGCGCAGCAGTAGGCGTATTTGGCGGCGGCGTTGCTTTTGGGCATGGTAGCCTGCGCGGCACGATTGACGGTGAAGGCGAAGAGGCTTATGGCGCTTATGCAGTTGCCAATAACGAAGGCGGCGCGGATATTATCCTTAATAAAGGTTATGCAGCAGGCGTATTTGGCGGCGGTGCGGCAGGCACTTTAAATAATGCCAAGGCAGAAACCAACACCGGTGCGGTTAATACCTACATTGGCAAAGACATGAAAGCAGTCGGCGTATTCGGCGGCGGATTTGCCGTTAGTATGGAAGGCGAAAAGAGCGACGATGACCATAAAGGCACTACCAATGGCACTTTGGCATATAGCAATGTAGATAGCAACAATATTGAAGTTTATGGCAACGTTGACGGCTTGTACGGCGGCGGCATGGCTATCGGCAACTCGGTATTGAGTTCTGATAACCCTGGTAAAGACGCTGCAACCCATGTTGGAACAACCAATATTACCGTTAACGGCGGCAAGATTGAACAGCTCCAGCTTATCAGTATTATGGATGCCAGCAAGAATGATAATAACGACGGTTATCCCTGGTGGAATCATCTTGGTATGAATGCCAGCATGGCTATGTCCGATTTGAAGGGCATTACTGATGAAACATCCATCGCCGCAGGTGGTATGGCGATGGGTATGAGCGGTTCTGATAGCGTTGATAAAGCTTATATTACCATCAATGGCGGCGAAATTACCAAAGATATTTTGGGCGGCGGCATTGCTGTAGATAATAGTGTTTCCGGCAGCGGTTCGCACGTAGGCGAAAGCACTATTACCCTTAACGGCGGTACGGTTGGCGGCAGCATTTATGCAGGTGGCGCTATTAACGGAACAACTCCGGAAGCAATAGGTGATATAGAAGTAGAGGGGCATAAAGGATTTAACACAGACGCAACTTCTGCCACCGTTGGTAAAGCAACCGTTATCTTAAACGGCACTGAAGTTACAGGCGAAATTTCCGGCCAGGGTTATAAACTGACTACTAATTATAGTCAAGAGAACAATTATAACCCGTTCTACAATGGCAATAGACTTAGCTATGAAAAAGAAGCTTACGGCAGCGTAGGCGATAGCACTTTGGTAATTACCGGCAATAACACTTTAAGCCCGCTTGTAAAAGAATATGGCAAACAATATACTACACAAAACGGCAGCAAAATCCACAGTTTTAATATCATCAACGTTAAAGATGGCAGCGTAACCACTTTGGAAGGCTTAACTACTGATAGTGCCGCTATCATTGACGCAACTGGCACATTTGTAAACGTTGACGGCAGTGCAAAACTTGATATTAACGCACTTGAAAAAGGTACTACTGCTGATGGAAACGTTTATAAAGTTATCAGCAATACTGATGGAACAGATAAAGCCTGGGATGACAGCAACCTTGTTTATGACAGAACCGCAGGCTATGCAACTGGCAGTGCTGTAGCTACCGGTAGCTATGATATTACCTACAAAGACCTTTCCAAGTTAACCGAAGAAGAAAAAACAGATGCAGTTAACGACTTTGTTGGTAGCCTCGGCGAAGGCGGCGAAAACTTTGAAGGTGCTGTAAACGGCATTATCCGCAATGGCGAAAACACCTTTGCAGGTGCTGAGGAGTTCTTCAGAGAGGCTTCTTCCACCGGCGATAACAGCGGCTTAGCTGCTATGGCAATGATTGGCGAAGCTGCCGGTGTAACCGCAGGCACCATTAACGTAGCAGGCGATATGGCAGATAACAGCGTACTGCGCCTGTCCTTTACTCAGGATGATATTACCGGCGAACCTACCGTTAACGAAGACGGCGCTGTTTGGGCTAAATACATCCACAGCAAACATGACCTTGACGGCATGGCTTCCAGCTTTGGCTCTATCGACAGCAGCAGCGATTTTGATGGTGCAACCGTTGGCGTAGACTTTGCTAAAAAAGGCAAAGTACAAAGCGGCATTGCCTTCAGCTATGGCGATGGCGACAGCCACGGCATGGGCATCAACAACGATTTTGATATGTGGGGCTTAACCCTTTACGGCAATGTTAAAAACGATGACACCAATGTTATTGCCGATATCGGCTTCAGCGAAAGCGACAACGAACTTACCGGCAAGGCAATGGGCAAAGATATTAAGGCTGACCGTGATGTAAGCGTATTTACCGTAGGCGTAAGAGCAGAAAAAATGTACACCAACGGCAGCACGCAGATTGTGCCTTACACCGGACTGCGTTACTACAATGTAGACCCGGACAGCTACACTGCATACTATGACGGCGCTAAATTTGCCGAATATGATGCAGACCGTCAGAACATCTGGACACTGCCTGTAGGCGTAAGCCTGAGAAACGAAACTGTAACAGAAAGCGGCTGGAAGATTGTACCGCAGGCAAATGTAGCTTACATTTGGGCATTTGGCGATACTGACAACAGCGTTGACCTGAACACCGGCAGCGGCATGGATACGCTTGATTACACAGTAATGGACAGCGGCAGCTGGCTGGGCAGCCTGGGCATTGAAGCAGGCAAAGATGACTGGAACTTCGGCCTTGGTTACAGCTATCAGAAAGGCAGCCATGCAGAAGCAAACAAGTGGTTTGTAAATCTTGAATACAGCTTCTGATAAGCAGCTGTTTTAGAGTTAAAGCAAATTAAAGTATTTTGCATTAAACAGCAAAATGAAAAAAACCGGGAGTTTTAGCTCCCGGTTTTTTATTTACAGGCAATATAAAATTTTGCTGCGGTGCGGTAATGATAAAACAATAAAAAAGAGGACTATTAATTAACTGCTTGCTGTTAAAATTGCTCAGCTTACGCCTTTATTTAAGGATTATATAATATCATGTGGAGAATTGCGGTTTCGCTGCCGGTATTCATGTATGAGTGAGCAGCATCGCCTCTAAAGCGTATGCTTTCTCCTTTGGGAATAGTAAAATGCTTATCGTCCGTTTCTATTTCCAAAGTTCCGCCAAATACGGTTATAAATTCCGTTGTTCCCCTCAGATGCGGTTCAGACTGCCAGTAACTGCCCGGTTCCAGTTCCAGATAATATACGGCAAAGCGGCGGTTTTCATCATCCGGAAAAAGCGGATAGTTTTTTACTTTGCCGTTGTTTTCCAAAATGGGCTGTATTTCGGCTGTGCGGACAATTTCGTAAGTTACTTTGGGGCGTACTGTCAATGCGTCAAAGGGAACTTTCATGCCGTTTGACAGTTTCCAGAGAGTTGAAAGCGTTGGATTGCCTTCGCCGCGTTCAATCTGGGCAAGCATGCTTTTGCTGACGCCGCTCAGTTTTGCCAGTTCGTCCATACTTAATTTATTTTCTTCTCTAAGGCGTTTGATGTTTTTAGCAACAATCATATTCATTGTATCCAAAAAATCACATCCTTCTATTGACAATATATCGCACAAGTTGTATTATTAAAACGTACAAAATGCGATATATTGCACTTTTTATTACATTATACAATTTTAAAGTTGCCTTGTAAAGAAGATGGCAGCCACTAACGCTAAAAGCAGGCCCTTAATTTTTCTTCGCAGCTATGGGCGCGCTGTTCAGCCAAAAGCTGTACGGAGATATATTAATGGCATTTGCTGTTTTGATTGGTGTTATTTTACAGGCAAATTATTTAAGGAGTTGGTTGTGATGTTTCCGGTATCTGAATTTTTAATTTACTGCTTTGTTACGGCTTATACGCCGGGAGCAAATAATTTGCTTTCGATGAGCAATGCTGCCCGTTTGGGCTTCCGCAGAAGTTTTAACTTTAACCTTGGCATTACCATGGGGTTTTTTATGGTGATGAGCGTATGCACGCTTTTCAGTTCCACTTTATATTCTGCGCTTCCCAAAGTTAAAATTTTTATGCAGGTGGCCGGCGCGGCTTATATGCTGTATCTTGCGTGGAAGGTATGGAAAACTTCTTCCGATTTTGATGTGGAAAGCGGCAGGGAAGCAGGTTTTATGGCGGGAATGCTGTTGCAGTTTATGAATCCTAAAATTTATGTTTATGCCATTACTGCCATGTCGCTTTATATATTGCCGGTATTCCATTCCGTTGCGGAATTAATTGCGTTTACACTGGTTCTGACAATTATCGGGGCGTCGGGTTCTTATGTGTGGGCGTTGTTCGGCTCTGTATTTTGCAGTTTTTTCGCCAAGCATACCCAGGCCGTAAATTTTGTTATGGCGTTGCTGCTTGTGTATTGTGCGGTTTCTCTTTTCTTATAAATATAAATTGACAGTATGGTTTTGCGTGTTTAAAACAAAGAGCCTGCGCCCGGTGTTTTGCCGGGAACAGGCTCTGTTTATTTTTATTATTATGCTTGCTGTTGGGTGGCGTGGCCGTTTAAGAAATAATCGACAATTACGGCCGTTAATTCGCTGCTGTCCATGGTATTGTCAATAACGTGGAACACACCGTTGGCGATGCCTGCGAACAGATGCTGGGCACCGAAAATAGCTTCCGAAGTCAGTTTGCGGGACGGGTCTGTAATGGTGGTAAGTTCCTGACAGGTGGTGTATTTTAAAAAGCCGCTGTCCTGTCCTTTTTGCAAAATGTCTGCCAGCACATATACTTCTTCCCACAAAACTTTGTAATACCGCAAAAGGCGGGTTTCTTCCTGCGGCGGCAGTGAATCATCGTAAAACGAGGTTAAAGTCCAGTTGCCGTTTTCGTCCAAATCTGGGTGGATGCCCTGATGTGCGGCGTTAAGTTCATACCATACAATAAGCCATAAGCCCTTGTTGCTGCGCAGAAAATTTAACATGCAGGTCAGATAGGCCTGTAATTTGCCTCTGATGTCAGGCTGTTTTGCCGTTAAATCGTGCAGGTCATGCATCAGGCGTTTGTGTTTGTCTTCTATTAAAGTATAAAAAAGGTTATCTTTATTGCTGAAGTATTTATATAATGTACC
>USHB01000004.1 GCA_900554395.1 uncultured Phascolarctobacterium sp. | reverse complement strand
CTAAAGTACGGTATTTGGTTAAAATTTGTTCCATTACTTTATTAACCACCTTAAAAATTTTATTAATTTTATTATAAACAGCTTCGTTAGAGCTTGGAATAGCCAAAAAGTTTATAGCGTATTTACTAAAAGTAAAAACTCCGCAGTTAAAGCTGCGGAGTTTTTGCTGTATAGTGATGCTAAAGAAGGTTTGTTAAGTA
Organism: uncultured Phascolarctobacterium sp.; assembly: GCA_900554395.1. Classification (GTDB taxonomy): domain Bacteria; phylum Bacillota; class Negativicutes; order Acidaminococcales; family Acidaminococcaceae; genus Fusicatenibacter_A. Next base: position 22,296 of record USHB01000004.1, on the reverse strand, counting down.
AGGGCAAGGTTGCTTTTAATGATTTCCAAAAAGGCGGCAATTTCCGGCGCAGGTTTTTTGGAATACATAATGCCATAAGAAACTTTATAACTGCATTTTAACGGCAGGGTAATTAACGATGGATGCGCATCAGCCCAAATATCAAGCGTCAGCATGGGGCAGCCCGTTTGCTCGCAGGTGTTGAATGTTTCCATATCGTAATAATAGCCAACGCCCCTTAATTTTATTTGCGGATGCCGTTTCTGCACCATATTGTTAAAATTTGTAATTATTTCCGAATCTCCACCGGTAACCGTTAAAAGCTGCTCTCCGTATAAATCGGTAAAGTCCAGTTCTGCTTTGGCTGCAAGCGGATGTTCTTTTGGTACGGCGACGCATAGATTATAATAACCTAAAATTAAATAATTGGCGTGTTCATACATAGTATTGGAATTAAAGGAACCGATTAATAAATCAATGCGTTCGCCAAGTGAAGCCATTAATGGAATGATTTGTTCTTTAGTGTCTTCAAACGGTACGATGCGGAACTTATACTGTGGATACTTTTCGCGCAGCGGTTTCCATAAATCTGTTAAAACGCGGCTTGGATTTAACAAGGATGAGCCAATACGTATGGTAATTCCTTCTGCAAAGGCGGAGTTTTTAGCATGTATTAAAGCGTTTTCTGCCGAATTTCTGAGCTTCTTGCCGTCTTTATACAGCGAGTGTCCGGCGGCAGTAAGTTGCAGTCCTGCCTTGCTGCGTTTAAATAAAGTCAGGCCGAGGCGCGCTTCCAGTGAGTTAATATGTTTCATTACAGAAGCAGGCGTTATGAAAAGCTGTTTGGCTGCTTTGGTAAAACTGCCGCATTCTGCTGTTTTTAAAAAGACAAGTAACTGCTGGCTGAGCAAAGCAAACAATCCTTTCTATTTACTTTTAGTAAATAGATTGTATCATTTTCGGTAATTTTCCGTCAAGATAAAGTACCGTATAATAAAGAAAACGGAATGCTTTATTTTGGCAAGGAGGAAGATTAATGACACAGGAAATGATGAAAGCAGCAGTTTTAACAGGCCCGCAGAAAATTGAAATTAAAACCGTGCCGGTTCCGCCGGTTTTGCCGGAGCAGATGGAAATTAAAGTATCTGCCTGCGGCGTTTGCGGCAGTGATATACATATGTGGAAAAGCGGTAAAGGCTGGGGCAATCAAGATGGAGATTTTTGGTTGGGACATGAGTTTTGCGGTGTTGTTACCAATCCTGGCGACAGCAATTTTAAAATTGGTGACCGCGTGACTTTTTGGGCCAATTTGTATTGCGGAAAATGTGATATGTGCATGGCAGGGCAGGAACAACTCTGCCGTGAGGTTAACGGCACTAATTATATGGGGTTTGTTTGTAATGGCGCTTATGCTGAAAAATTTGTCGGTAAACATTCCAATGCCTATTTGTTGCCGGATTCTGTTAGTGATGTAGCGGCAGGTTGTATTGACCCGCTGATGGTGGCTTATCATGCTGTGCGCCGCAGCGGCATTAAGCTGCATGACAAAGTGTTAGTGGTTGGCAGCGGTATTATTGGGCATTTTTTGGGTGAACTTGCCAAAAAATGCGGTGCCTCTTATGTGGCAATGTCTAAAGTGAATGATATTAAAGTTCAAAAAGCCAGAGAACTTGGTATTTTTGATGAATATTTTGATGGCAATGACCCAAAACGCGCAGAAAAATATCATGCTGCATCGGATGGTGGGTTTGATATTGTTTTTGAAGCGGTAGGCGCTGCCGAATCGCTCGCTGCTTGTATTGATGCAGTGCGCCCTGGTGGAAAAATAATAGCTATCGGCAACTCTGTTGATAGTGAAATTCCGTTTTCGCTTAACAGGATTGTGCTTAACGAAATTCAGCTTATCGGCAGCGTGTCCTGTACCAGAAGGGAATTTAAAGAAACAATAGATTTAATTGCCAGTGGTTTTATTGACCCGGAAAAATATGTAACGGAAGTTTTACCGCTTGATGATTTGCAGCATGCTCTGGAACGTCAAATTTGCCAGGATGACCCCATGGTAAAAATTGTTGTTAAACCTTAACCGGCAAGGTATAAAATTGAAAAGCAGCATAAAAAACTCCGCAGTTTTAAGCTGCTGAGTTTTTGAGTATAAAATATATTAAAATTTAGCGTTATCTTTAAAGGCGCGTCCAAAATCAGTCAGCGTTAAATCTGCATAGCTGAAATCAGTACCGTCAAGCATAGCGCGGTCAAGCCGTGCGCCGTTAAGCTGTGCGTGCTGCAAGCTGGCGCGCGACATACCGGCAGATGTTAAATCTGCGCCGGTAAGCACCGCATTATTCATTTTGGCATTGTATAAATTGGCATGCGTTAAAACAGCATCTGTCAAATCTGCTTTGTAAAGCCAGCAGTAAGAGAGATTGGCATAACTGAAATCAGCTTTATGGGCAGCGGCGTTATCAAGTGTTGCTTCCTGCAATTTGGTATAAGCAAAATTAGCATATTCCATGGTGCAGCCGCGCAGGCTGGCGCGGAAAAGCTCTGCTCCGCTGAAAACTGTTTTATCAAGTTTGCTGCCGTTTAAATTGGCGTAACGCAAATTGGCATTTGCCAAATTAGCTTTGGTAAAAGTACAGCCGGTAAGCACTGCCCTGTGCAGATTGGCGTTTTGCAGGTTGGCACCTGTAAAATTGCTGCCGGCAAAACGTGCGCCGTTTAAATCAGCGCCGCTGAGGTCTATGCCTTCAAGATTCATGCCGCTTAAATCAGCGCCGCTTAAATCGGCACCGGGGCAGCTTAAGCCGTTTTGCACAAGCTGAACGTGGCCGGCGTTATATGCAAGTGCTGCTGCCGGTAAGGCGAAGCAGCAAATAAGTGTCAGTAAAAATTTTTTCATGGTAAACCTCATGCTTTATTGAACATCTGCTCCAGTTTTTTGGGGTCATCGGGCAGTTTATCCAGTATTTTCCACGGTTTGCATTCAGCAAGCTGTTCTCTGGTGTAAGTGCTGCCTGCAAGCACGGCAAGGCAGCGTGCGCCTATTGCCTGTGCGCATTTTATATCGTTGGGCGTATCGCCGATAAGAAAAATGTTATCGCCGGTAATTTCCTGCTCCGGAAAATAAATCTGCAAGCGCCTCAAAGCTACTTTGGCAAGTTCATCACGTTCTTCGCTAAGCTCTCCGCAAACTGCGTAACGGCTGTCGAAATATCGGTCGATATTGTAGCGTTTTAATTTATGGTAAGCGCCGGTAGTGGTGTTGCCGGTTAAAAGGCAGGTTGTAAAACCTTCAAGGCCTTTAAAATATTTCAGCGTTTTTTCAACATTAGGCATTAAATGACCCTGACGCTGCTGTAAAAACTGCGGCAGCAGGCGGTGATAGTTTATTAAAAGGTTGGCTGCGTCAAAGGTATGGCAGCGGCCTTTGATATCAATACAGATTTGTTTGATAATCTGTGAATCGGTTGCGCCTGCCAGCGGGTGCGAGAACTGAAAATTTTCAACGCCGAACTGTTCTTTGATTGCCTGGCGCAGTGCATCGGCACCGGCAAGACCTGTTACAAGAAGTGTGCCGTCAATATCCCAGAAAATGTATTTCATAAAATCCTCCAAGTTCACTAAAAGAAAAAGCTGCCGTTTGGCAGCGTTTTAAATAGATTTAGGACGCATCATCAGTTTAGATAATTTTTTGCCAAGGGTTTTGGCTTTGCGTATAATTTTGGTGTGCGATTTGCGGCGCGGTTTCATATCGCTTTCGTTGCCGAAGTCGCCGCGTTCAAGATATGTTATTTTAGATTTATCGGGGTTGAAGTAGTGGCGCATAAAACGTGCAAGGCCGTCGGGGTTTGCTTCTTTGAAACAGGTGAAAATATCAATGGTGGCAAAACCGAGGTCGGGGTAAACGTGCATGGTAATATGTCCCTGCTTGCAGTGTGCAAACACGGAATATTCATCAATGCCGTCCTCATCGTTAACGTATACGCCGCTCGGCTCCATGCCGAAACGCGCTGCCGCGCTGCTGAGCATATGCTCGATACCGATAACGTCATCTAAAAGAATATCGCTGCAATTATACATATCAATGGCAATTTGTGTGCCGATAGATTTCAAGGCCAGTCCTCCTGCGTTTTTAAAAAACAGCAAAAACGTATTTAATTAATTATAGCTAATTTTAACGTTGTTGTCAAAAAATAATCGCGCTGCGTGCGGTTTATAAACACTAAAAAACATGCTATAATAAACTGAACATTTGTTTTGCACGGCGGTGAGCATGTGGAAGAATTACAGGGAACACTGGAAAATGTAATATATCAGAGCGATGACGGCGGCTTTTGCGTGCTGCGCGTAAAAACGGCAGCGGGGCTTGTAACCGTTACATATAAAGGCATGGCACCCTATATGGGCGAAAACATTGTGCTTGAGGGAGAATGGTGCGAGCACGCGCGTTTTGGACGGCAGTTTAAGGCTGATACGCTGCGGGTCGTTAAGCCAAGCACAACGGATGGCATTGAGCGTTTTTTGGCCTCCGGCGCAGTTAAGGGCATTGGGCGTACTATGGCGGCGCGCATTGTGGAACATTTTGGCAGCCGCACGCTGAGCATTATGGAAAACGAACCGGAACGGCTGACAGAGGTTGCCGGCATCGGACGAAAAAAGGCTGAAAGCATTGCGGCCTCTTATGCGGAACTGAGCGAGATGCGCGAACTGATGCTGTTTTTGGAACAGCATGGCGTCAGTGCCAACTATGCGCCAAAACTTGCGGCGCGTTATGGCAGTACGGCTTTGGCGCGCGTGCAGGAAAACCCTTATGCTCTGGCAAGCGAAGTAACAGGCATAGGCTTTAGGACGGCAGATAAAATTGCTCTGGCGCTTGGCTGCAGCCGCAGCGATAAACGCCGTATTGAGGCGGGGCTTGTATATGCGCTGAACATGGCGGCAGCGGCGGGGCATACCTGCGTACCGGAAGAACTGCTGGCGCAGGAGACGGTTAAACTTTTACAGACTGAACCGGAAGCGGTGAAAGAACTTTTTAAAGAGCTGATTGACGAAGACCGCCTGCGCACGGAAGAAGTTGGCGGCTTGCGGCTTATTTATCCGGAATATCTGTATCAGGCGGAAACGCAGACGGCAAAACGCCTGCTGGCGTTAAGGGATGCACCCGGCAAAATACGCAGCGTAGATGTTGAAAAAATAATTGCCGATTGGGAACGCGAAGCAGGCATACAGCTTGCCGAAGCGCAAAAAGATGCCATTCACGCTTCGCTTAAATACGGCGTGTTTGTGCTTACCGGCGGGCCGGGTACAGGTAAAACTACCGTAACCAAAGGTATTTTAACGGTGCTTGAAAAAGCAGGCTGCCGTATTTTATTGGCTGCTCCTACCGGCAGGGCAGCAAAACGCCTGGCTGAATCGAGCGGGCATCCTGCGCTTACTGTGCATCGTCTTTTGGAATATCAGCCCGACGGCAGCGGCTTTAACTTTGGCAAGAATGACAGTGAGCCGTTGGATGCCGAAGCAATTATTATCGACGAAGCCTCAATGCTGGATATTACGCTGATGTACCATCTGCTGAAGGCAGTGCCGGGAGGCTGCCGCCTTATTTTTGTTGGTGACGTGGACCAGCTTCCTTCGGTAGGGCCGGGTTCTGTTTTAAAAGATATTATCCGCAGCAAAAAAATGCCGGTAGTAAGGCTGGAAAATGTTTTCCGCCAGGCGGAAGTAAGCCCCATTGTTCGCAATGCCCACCGCATTAACCATGGGCAGATGCCGGAATTTGCAGAACACAGTGATTTTGAATTTGTGGGATTTGACAACGAATTTATGGCAGCCGATTATGTGGCGCAGCTTTACGGAAAGATAGCGGCGGAACACGGCTTGCAGTATGTGCAGGTGCTTTCGCCAATGCATAAAAATCCCTGCGGCGTGCAGAATTTGAATAAAGTGTTGCAGCAGCATTTAAATCCGCCCGCAGCGGATAAAGGAGAACTTGTTATGCCGGGCGGCGCAGTGCTGCGTGAAGGCGACAAGGTAATGCAGATACGCAACAATTACGAAAAAGAAGTGTTTAACGGTGATATAGGACGGATTGTGCGTATCGACGGCGGCAATGTAACAGTGGCTTATGATGATGGAGGCAAACCTGTCTTTACATCTTTTGAGCAGGAATACGAATACGCTGGCATAAGCGGCAACAAAGTTGTTTACACTTCTGCCGAAACTGATGAATTGCAGCTTGCTTATGCCATGAGCGTACACAAATCGCAGGGCAGCGAATATCCGGTGGTAATTCTTTTAATGGTGCCGGGGCATTATATTATGCTGCAGCGCAATCTGTTTTATACTGCGGTTACAAGGGCGCGGCAAAAAGTTGTTATAGTTGGCAGCAAAAAAGCCGTGCAAACCGCTGTTTTAAACGATAAAACACGTAAGCGTTATTCGCTTTTGGCAGAACGCCTGCAGGAACAGGCAGACGTATTTTAAATAGATTGGTGATAGTTTGAATTTATTGCAAAACTGGTGGCAAACGCTGGTAAGCGTATTTTTTACGCAAAGTTGTGCTGTTTGCGGGCGTGAGGTGGAGCGTGGCGTATTTTGCCAGGCGTGCCGCAGTAAAAATTTAATGTTGGAACCAATGACGGGGCTGAAATATCTGGACGGAGCACTGATGTGCTATAAATATGACGGCGCATTAAAAGATATGCTGCATAAGCTGAAATTTGCAAACGAACGCAAATTTTTGCAGCCTTTGGCGGAAGAAGCGGAGTTTTTGACATGCGCTTACGCCGGAAAAAGGTTTGATATGATATTAAGCATACCAACGGATGAGCAGCGGCGCAGACAGCGCGGCTTTGACATACCTGAACGGGTTTTTAAAGAAGCCTTTGCGCAGCGCGGCGCATGGCAAAATGATATATTTGCGCGCATAAAGCCTACTGCACCGCAGTACGGTTTAACACCGGCGGAACGCCGCAGCAATGTGCGCGGCTGTTTTAAAGTAATTGGTGCGGTTAGTGATAAAAATATTTTACTGGTTGACGATATTTTAACAACCGGCGCTACACTGGAAGAAGCCGCCAAAACCTTAAAACAGTCCGGAGCAAAAAGCGTTTACGCTCTAACCCTGTGCGGCAGTTTGGAAAATTTTAAAGAGTGATAAGAAAACCGCTTTGGCAATAATTTGCTCAAAGCGGTTTTATACCATATTCACATTCAGTTCTTAAATCAATTTCAAAAATTCTGTTCCAGGGCAGGGTAACTTTGGCGTTGATGCCAGTGAGGTAGTATTGGTTTGTGCCGTTACTGTAAAATGGCGTGGTACCGAGATTTGCATAAAGCAGCTTGCGTTTTTGGTTATAAATAAAGCCTTCGATGATATTTTCTGCAAATCTTTTATAACCCGGCGTAAGTTCGGTTGGTTCCGCTCCTCGCAATGTTAGTTCTGTGCTTAAACGATGGTGCAGAAGTTTTTGATAGGCATAATCGTCTAACATACGGGCAACGGTAAAATTAAGATTTTGGGCATACAGTGCAGGCCGGTTTTGCTGCGGCAGTATTTTAAGCAGTCCTGTAAAAATTGTGCTTTGGGCAACGGCTGTGCCTGCTGCATTGCCAAAGGTATTCCAGGCAGCATAAGCTGCAAGTTTATTAATTGTTACGTTGTTGTCAAGCAGTACAGGCAGCAGCATATGGCTGCTTTCGTAATCAGCGCTGCTGTCGATAACAGCAACCTGTTTGCCTTCATCAAGCAGGGCTTGCAGGTGCTTTGCCATAGCTTTTGTTGCAGAGTGCGACTCATTGCCGCAGTGTACAAACAGTATTATGTCAGCATCGTTTTTATTATCGGTAAGCATGCCGCCTGTAAATTTTATTTTATCAAGCAATGCCGCTTCAACCGTTACTGCCATGTAGGGCATAATGGTCAGTGCTGTTTCCGGTGTTGTATATTTAATGTAAAATTTAGGCTTGTAGTTATGCAGCGTGCAGTAGTGGCGTGCTACAAGCATTTGGGCAATTTCGTCTGCACCACAGGTTGTAAGGCTTTGGCTGTTTAAACCTGCCCTGCGCATGTAGGCGGAGGCGTGGGTTCGATTACGGTTTGGCAGCCCGAAAGGCTGAGAATCATCCTGCCCGATGATGAGCGTATATCCTTTTGCTCCGCAGAGCTGTGCAAGCTGTTTGTTAAAGGCATCGTTATTTTGATAAAGCAAATTGTATTTTTGCAATATCTCCTGCGGAATTTTGGCTTTTATTTCTTCAAGTTTTTGTGTAGAGGGGTAGTCGCCAAACTGTTCTACAATATCGCGCAGGGTGCTGTAACGCATTAAATGCCACTGATACCAAGAATCGGGCAGCAGGCTGTCGCTTACAAGCAGGCGCGGTATAATTGAAAATACGGTTACATCAGCATTCGTTGGTAAATTGTTAAGTGCGGTAAAAAAGTTTTGTGTATCTTCCGGCGTGCCAAGCGGCAGGCGTGAACCGAGCAATCCGCCGTGTATTAAAAGGTCGCCGGAGATAACGGCGGCAGGATGATTGATAATATTTTGCTGCAGCCATGCCGTTAATTTTGTGCGGTCTGCCGGTGTGTGGTAGTTGTCAAGAAGTTCTTTTGGGGGTACAATTACATCTATGGAGGCAAGGCTGCCTAAATCCTGTGCAAGCGTTGTGCAGGGCGGGCGGCTGTCAAGCGGCAGCAAAAGCATACTGCTGTTTTTGGGCAGCGGCGCCGGTGTGTAAGGCGTGCTTGGCGGCAGACTGAAAAAATAAAAAATATAGCTGCAAACGGCGAGCAGAAAAAGCCAGAAGCATTTTTTCATAATCGTCCTCCTTTGCAGCGTATAGTTATAAATATTATATTACAAGTACGGAGTTTTTTAAATGAGGATTATTACAGGCAAGGCGCGCGGATTGAAACTGACAACGCCTAAAAACTGGGACGTGCGCCCAACGGCAGACCGTGTAAAAGAATCGCTATTTAATATTATCGGCAGCAAAATTATCGGCGCAAAGGTGCTTGATTTGTTTGCCGGTACCGGTAATTTGGGGCTTGAATGCTGGAGCCGCGGCGCAGAGCATATTGTTTTTACGGATATGAGCAGGGAATCGCTGCGGCTTGTGCAAAGCAATATTGCCAAATGCCGTGCGGAAAATGAAACAGAAACGCTTTTGGGCGATGCCGTGCAGCTGATTGAAAGGCTTTATAAAAAAGGACTGCGCTTTGATTTTGTTTTTGCAGACCCGCCTTATAATAAAGGACTGGTACAGAAAGTAATTTCGGCACTGGCGCAAAGCCCGCTTTTAAGCGATGGCGGTTATCTGGTGGCAGAACATTCGGCGCATGACGAAATTGGCACGCTGCCTGAAAATTTTGAACTTGTACGCTGCGAAACTTACGGCGAAACAAAAATTAGTTTTATTCGTTTTGCAAAAATATAAAAATATGTTACAATTGATAAAAGGTGCGGCAATTTAAAGGAAATTTTACTTTTATGTAGAATATTGCCAAAAATAACCGTCTGCAATGCAGATTTTGGGAGGTTAAAATAGTGCGCAGAGCAATTTGCCCGGGCAGCTTTGACCCGGTGACCAACGGTCATCTGGATATTTTTGAACGGGCAAGCCAAATGTTTGATGAGATTGTCATCAGTGTTTTTCATAATCCGGGAAAGGAAAAAGCAATGTTCAGCATGGAAGAACGTGTTGAACTGCTGCGTATGGCTACGGCACATATTCCTAATGCAAGAGTTACCTGCTTTTCGGGTTTGTTGAATGAGTTTTGCAAACAGGAAAAAGCGCCTTTTATTGTAAGGGGCCTACGTGCTTTTTCTGATTTTGAATACGAATTCCAGCGTGCGCTTTTAATTAAAAAGATTGATAACAATCTGGAAACCGTTTTTATTATGACGAATGCCAATTATTCGTTTTTAAGTTCTTCCGGTGTGCGCGAGCTTGCTACTTTTGGCGGCTGCATTCACGGACTTGTGCCCGAAAATGTGGAAAAACGCATGAAAGAGCTGCTTGAGGCAAAACAGTTATTGGTGTAGAAAGAGGATGTTACGATGATTGATAAGAGTACCAGTGCAACGTTAGACAGAATTTTCGACGAAATGTATAACCTTATTTCTGCAGCAAGCAGAATTCCGCTGACAGATAAAATCATCGTGGAAGAAAGCGACCTTGCGGAAATTCTTGATGATTTGAAAGAAGCAATTCCCCGCGAAGTAAAAAGCGCTGCCAAACTGTTGGAAGAACAGAAGGCGATTATTAACAAAGCGCATGAAGATGCCGATAATATTGTTGTGCAGGCGAAAACAGAAGCAGAGCGCATTGTGGAAATTGCCAAAGCAGAAGCGGAACGCCTTATCCGCCAGGAGGAAGTTGTGCAGCAGGCACAGGCTTTTGCCGAAGACGTTAAAAACACGGCCTTGCGCAACCAGCAGGAAATTAAGGAAGAAGCCGATGCTTATGCTGAACGCGTAAAAATGGACGTGCTGCAATACGCAGATGATATGCTGGCATATTTAAGCGGCAATTTGCAGTCTGCTTTGCAGGGGTTGAACGATAACCGCAGCTCTGTCAATGATGAGCGCCGCAAACTTGCTGCTCCTCAGGAATACTATGCTGATGACGAAGAGCCTGAAAGCGAAGAAGAAAAATAATTAAGCAATACTAAAGCCGTTTACTCTTGCGGGTAAACGGCTTAATTTTTATGGCTGTATATATTCTGGTGAGTGCAGAAAATCGCTGTTGTAAAGATTTTGGCGGGCAGGTCGTAAAAGTTCGGTAATATTGGCGGCAGTAATATCAAGCTGTAATTGTTGCAATATTTGTTCATCAAGCGCAGCATTGCCGGTGCGGCAGTTTTTAAAATTTCTCCCTAATTTTGTTATAACAGGAAGTTGGGCAGTTGTGCGCATTTGCGACAGCAAGCCGGCGCCGCGGCTGTTAAATGCCAAAAGACGTAGGTAGTGCGGCTGTGCATTGGCAAAAATAGTTTTGTCAGTATCAAGCAAAAGCTGCATCAGCAAACGGCGGATGCGTGATTTTGTGTAACGCTTTCCGGCAGCGTCATTTATTATTTCTTCCATGCCTGCAGCAGAGGCAAATTGTTTTAAGCGGCATTCCAAGCCTTCGCTGCATTCGCAGGCATTGGCAATTTGTGCTTCGGTAAGCATTTGCAGCCTGTAAATTATAAGTGTGCTTAAAAGTTTTTCTTCAAAACCAAGCCGTCCTGTTTGTGCTGCGTCCTGTAAAAGTTTATGGGTTGCAGCCGGCACCTGCCGTAAAATGCTGTCCGTCATTCCGTTGGATAAGTATTCTTTGCGGATGGCGCTGGCGCTGGCATAGTAGTTTTTTATGTCATTGTTGTTATAATCTGCGCCGCGGCGGCGGATAACCAAAGGCTTTATTTCGGGAGCGTATTTTTGCAGGGCACGGCAGTATTCCAACGCCAGAATGTCATTAGCTTTATCGGCATTGAAATTTATGCCTGCATTTTGCAGAAGCTGTGTTTGTGCGGCAGCATAGGAAGTTCCGCTTTGAATAATTTTGCGCAGTCCGTCCTGGTGGCTGTTAATATAAGCTGCTGCCTGCGTAAGGGTATCGCTGTCGGCAGTTTCCGCACCAAAGGCAAGGTATTTTACAACGCCTGTTGCCGCTAAAAGCTGCACGGCTCCTTTGGCGAAAAATTCTGCGCTGCGGCAGCTGAAAACAACCGGAAGTTCAAATACTAAATCTGCGCCGCAGGTAACGGCACAATGCGCGCGCAGCCATTTGGAAGCAAAAGCAGGTTCGCCACGCTGCATAAAACTGCCGCTCATCACCGTAACGGCAGGAAGGTTTTCTCCGGCAAGGCGGCGTGCTTCGCCAAGGTGCAGAGCGTGTCCGTTATGGAAAGGATTGTATTCGGCTACAATGCCGATGGAATTTTTCATAGGTTCTCCTTAGAAAGTTTTACTGGCGGTTAAATGTCAAATAGTGTATACTAATAGTATATTAAAATTTACCCGGAAGTGCAAAACTAATTTTAGGGGTGAATAACGTGAAAGTTTTTGTTGTTAATTGCGGCAGTTCTTCAATTAAATATCAGCTTATAAATATGGATACCGAAAAGGTGCTTGCCAAAGGTTTGATAGAGCGTATCGGCATGGATGGTTCTGTTTTAAAGCATACTCCGGAAGGCAAATACACGGTAGATATTAACGTTGATGTGCCGAACCATTCCTTCGGCATTAAGCTGGCAGTTTCGGCGTTGACGAATAAAGAGTACGGCGTTATTAAAGACATGAGCGAAATTGACGCTGTTGGCCACCGTGTAGTTCATGGCGGCGAATGCTTTACCGATTCCGTACTGGTAACGCCGGACGTGCTTGAAGGCATAGCGGCCTGCGCTGAACTTGCACCGCTGCATAATCCGCCTAACTTAAACGGCATTAAGGCCTGCATGGCATTAATGCCCAATGTACCGCAGGTAGCAGTATTTGATACGGCGTTTCATCAAACCATGCCGAAAGAAGCATATCTTTACGGCTTGCCTTACGAATTATATGTAAAATACGGCGTGCGACGTTACGGTTTTCACGGAACTTCGCACAAATATGTAGCGCAGGAAGCTGCTAAATTAATGGGCGGCACAATGGAAGATTACCGCATTATCACCTGCCATCTCGGCAACGGTTCCAGCGTGGCGGCAATAAAATACGGAAAATCCATTGATACCAGCATGGGTTACACTCCTTTGGACGGGCTTGTCATGGGTACGCGTTCCGGCGAGATTGACCCGGCGATTATTCCGTTTTTAATTGAAAAAGAAGGCATGGACGCACAGCAGATTGACGATTACCTGAACCGCCGCAGCGGCGTTTTGGGTATCAGCGGGCTTTCAAGTGATTTCAGGGATTTGGAAAGCGCTGCCGGTCGCGGTGATGAACGCAGCCAGGTTGCAATTGATATATTTGCGTACCGTGTAAAAAAATATATCGGTGCTTATACGGCTGCTATGGGCGGCGTTGATGCCATTGTATTTACCGCAGGGCTTGGAGAAAATTCTTCGTCAATGCGCGAAAAAATCTGCGCCGGGCTTGAATACCTCGGAACCGGCATTGATGGGGCAAAGAACAAAGTGCGCGGGCATAATCAGGAGATAAGTGTTGACGGCGCAAAAGTAAAAATTTTTGTTATTCCTACCAACGAAGAACTGGTAATTGCGCATGATACGGTCAATATCTGCCGCCGCATTATAAAATTGTAAACCTTTAACTATTAACTTATTACTTGACAAAGGCGCTTTGCGTCGCTATAATTGATACGATTGGTGAAATATGATAAGAATAAATGTCGCAGAAATCAAAAAAAGACTTGTCGGCAGTAAAACTTTTTCGTATGAGCTGACGCCGGATGAACTTAATATTACAGAAGCCGATTTAAAAGTAACTAAACCTATCCTTTTGGATGGGATGGTTGAAAATGCCGGCGATGTAATTTTGCTGAAGGCTGAAGCCAGAACGGAAATAGAACGTACCTGCGGACGCTGCTTAAAGGTTTTTATCGAACCGCTGGCAGCGCAGGTTGTTGAAAAATTTTACCCGGCAGGCGCAGAAAACATTGAAAATGATGCTTTTATCTATGAATCAGATCTGCTTGATATAACAGAGCCTGTTCGAGAGAGCCTCCTTTTGGCAGTTCCCTTGCAGTCACTTTGCAGGGAAGATTGCCGTGGGCTGTGTCCGGTCTGCGGGGCTGACAGAAATGAAGGCGACTGCGGCTGTGATACAACTACGGTTGATCCCAGACTGGCGGCATTAAAGCAATTCATCAAAAATTAAATTTTGCCTTATGCTTGAGGAGGTGTAGCAACGATGGCAGTACCAAAAAGAAAAATGTCTAAAGCGCGCCGTGATTCCCGCCGTGCAAACTGGAAACTTACCGCTCCCGGCTTAGTTGAATGCCCGCAATGTCACGAAATGAAAATGCCGCACCGCGTTTGCCCTGAATGTGGTTATTACAACGGCAAACAGGTTGTAGCAAAAGACGCTGAGTAAAAATTACCCCTTAAGCCATTGGCTTAGGGGTTTTTGCTTTTCCGGCAAAATTTTAAAGAGGCCTTTGAGGCCTCTTTTTTTGTGAAATTTTTGTAGAAAAAGTTTTAATATTAAATTTTGCTTGCAATTTTTATTGTGCGCTATTATAATAAATCCAGATATTAGGAGTAGGTATTAAAATAAGGTGATGTTATGAATTCTGCTAAAAAAGTAATACGGCATGAGCGCTTGATGAAAATGCTGCACAAAAACCCTTTTTTAACGGATGAGCAGCTTGCCAAAAACCTTGCGGTCAGCATACAGACTATCCGCCTGGACAGGCTGAGCCTTAACATTCCGGAACTGCGCGAACGCACAAGGCAAATGGCTGAAAACGCGCAGGTAAAATTAAAGGCTATCGACAAAAAGGATATAGTCGGAGAACTGATTGACCTTGAACTCAACACTTCCGGCATTTCCATGATGAAGATAACTCCTGATATGGTGCTTGAAAAAACAGGCGTGGCAAGAGGCTATTACATGTTTGCCATGGCAAATACCCTGGCGCTGGCGGTGGTTGATGCCGAAGCGGCGTTGACTGGCGTGGGCAATGTAAAATACAAAGTTCCCGTTTATGCCGGTGCAACTTTAGTGGCTAAGGCTGAAGTTATACGCAGGGAGTTTAATAAATATATAATTTGGGTTAAAATAAGAAATAACAATGAGGAAGTTTTCCGGGCGAAATTTATTATTGTACCCTGCCCGGACGAAAGGACACAGGCATATGAAAATCGCGCTTGATGTAATGGGAACGGACTATGGCCCGAAAGAACTTGTGCTTGGAGCGGTACAGGCTGTAAAAGAATATGATTGTGAAATTGTGCTGGTAGGCGACCCTGAAGTAATTAAAAACCTGCTGCACGAATATAAAGCAGACAACAATCCTAAGCTGAGCATTTGCGAAGCAACGGAAGTTGTAAGGATGGACGAGCATCCTTCCATTGCTGTAAAAACGAAAAAGAATTCGTCTATTGTTGTGGCAACGCGCCTTCTGCGTGAGAAAAAATGTGATGCGCTGGTATCATCCGGTAGCACCGGCGCGGCAGTAGCGGCAGCACTGTTTTACTTAGGACGCATTAAAGGCATTGAACGTCCTGCGATTGCAACACCGATACCGAACCTTACCGGCACGACGGTGCTTTTGGACAGCGGCGCCAAAGTTGATGCCAAACCTGAACATATGGTGCAAAGCGCGCTGATGGGCAGTGTTTACGCAGAGCTGATGTTTGATATGGAAAAGCCGCGCGTAGGGCTTTTGAACATCGGCGAAGAAGAAACAAAAGGCAACGAACAGGCGCTGGCAACTTATCCGCTGCTGAAAAAGGAAAAACACATTAACTTTATCGGCAATGTTGAAGGCCGCGACATTAACAAAGGCACGGTAGACGTTGTTGTATGCGACGGTTTTGTAGGCAATGTTGTATTAAAGTTTGCAGAAGGGCTTGCAAGTGCTATAATGGTAGTAGTTAAAGATGCCATTTTGCAGGGCGGCTGGCGTGCCAAACTGGGCGGCTTCCTTTTGCTGCCGGTGCTTAAGGCGCTGAAAAAACGTGCCGATGTCGCTGAATACGGCGGCGCATTGCTTTTGGGCGTTAAGGCTCCGTTTATCATCTGCCACGGCAACAGCAAGGCAAAATCCATTACCAGTGCCATCAGAGTGGCAATTAACTTTGCAGAACGTGATGTTGTAAAACATATTGCAGAAGTCGTAATTAAAGACGAAGAAGAATAAAGAAACGAGGATATATACATGACTAAAGCTGTAAAACAAGTAGGTATTTTGGGTGTGGGTAGTTACCTTCCAAGCAAGGTTTTAACTAACCATGACCTGGAAAAAATGGTTGATACTACTGATGAATGGATTGTGCAGCGCACAGGCATCAGGACCCGCCACATTGCAGCACCTGAACAGGCTACAAGCGATATGGCGCTGATTGCAGCAAGGCGCGCGCTGGAAGATGCAGGCGTTGCTCCTGCCGATATTGACCTTATTATTGTGGCAACGGCTACGCCGGATTACGGCGTATATCCTTCTACTGCCTGCCTTGTGCAGGACAGATTGTGGGCACCGCACGCAGCAGCGTTTGACCTTTCCGCAGGCTGCACAGGCTTTGTTTATGGCGTAAGCGTAGCTTCGCAGATGATTGCCAGCGGGCTTTACAAAAAAGCACTGGTAATCGGTGCTGAAACCCTTTCCCGCATTCTTAACTGGGAAGACCGCAATACCTGCGTATTGTTTGGCGACGGTGCGGGCGCAGCGGTTCTGGGCGAAGTTGAAGAAGGCTACGGCATTCTTGGCATTGACCTTGGCAGCGACGGCGCAGGCAGCGTACATCTGTATCAGCCGGCAGGCGGCAGCCGCAGACCGGCCAGCCATGAAACCGTTGATAATAAAGAACATACCGTACATATGAACGGCAACGAAGTATTTAAATTTGCTGTTAAAGCAATGGGTAAAACCGCAAAAAAATCTCTTGAGCAGGCAGGCATGACCAATGAAGATATTGATATGCTTGTTCCGCATCAGGCAAATATCCGCATTATTCAATCCGCGGCTAAACATTTTAAAATGCCGATGGAAAAAGTTTGGGTAAACATTGATAAATACAGTAATACTTCCGCAGCATGCATTCCTATTGCTTTAACGGAAATGCAGGACCAGCACGCTATGAAAAAAGGCGACAACTTACTGCTTGTTGCTTTCGGTGCAGGCCTTACCTGGGGCAGTATTGTACTTAAATGGAGCAAATAATAGGCGAAAGAGAGGCTATGTTAATGAGTAAAGTAGCATTTATTTTCCCCGGCCAGGGCTCTCAGAGTGTTGGCATGTGCAAAGATTTGTATGACAATTATGCCTGCGCACGCAGGACTTTTGAAGAAGCCGATGAGGCGCTTGGTTTTTCTATCAGCAAACTCTGCTTTGAAGGCCCGGAAGACCAGCTTCGCTTAACCTTCAACACTCAGCCGGCTATTTTAACTGCCAGCGTTGCCTGCGCAAGAGTGCTTGCCGAAAACGGCATTACCTGTGATATTGCAGCAGGCCACAGCCTTGGCGAATATTCCGCACTGGTACAGGCAGAAGCACTTGATTTTGCTGATGCTGTACGCATTGTACGCAAAAGAGGCCAGTTCATGCAGGAAGCAGTTCCTGTCGGCGAAGGCAGCATGGCTGCTGTGCTTGGCATGGACAGTGATAAAATCGTTGAAATTTGCCGCGGTATCGAAGCTGAATGCGGTGAAGCAGTGCAGGCAGTAAACTTTAACTGCCCCGGCCAGGTAGTAATTGCCGGTGCCGTAGGCGCTGTTGACAAAGCTCTGGTTGCATTAAAAGAAGCCGGCGCAAAACGCGCTGTGCTGCTGCCGGTAAGCGCTCCGTTCCACAGCACTCTTCTTCAGCCCGCTTCCGACCGTTTGGCAGAAGTATTCAAAACCATTACTTTCCATGATGCCAAAATTCCCGTTATGGCTAATGTGAATGCCGAAGAAGAAACCAAAGGCGAAGAAATTAAACAATCCTTAATCCGCCAGGCAGCTATGCCTGTTCTTTGGGAAACCGGCGTAAGAAAAATGATTGCAGGCGGCGTTGATACTTTTGTTGAAGTTGGCCCGGGCAAAGTTTTGTGCGGTTTCAACAAAAAAATTGATAAGAGCGTAACTTCTTTAAACGTAGAAGACGAAGCAAGCCTTGCAAAAACACTTGCTCATTTCCAGGAGGTACGTTAAAATGCAGTTAGAAGGTAAAGTTGCTTTAGTTACCGGCGCATCGCGCGGCATTGGCAAAGCTGTTGCACTGATGCTTGCTGAAAACGGCGCTGATATTGCTGTTAACTTTGCAGGCAGCACCGCAGCCGCTGAAGCAGTTGCTGCTGAAATTGAAAAAATGGGCAGAAGAGCAATTCTTGTCCAGGGCGATGTTTCTCAAACTGATGTCTGCGCAGAAATGGTAGACAAAGTTGTTAAAGAACTTGGCCATATTGATATTCTTGTAAATAACGCAGGCATTACCCGTGATACTCTGCTTATGCGCATGAAAGAAGAAGACTGGGATGCAGTTTTGAACACTAACCTGAAAGGCGTATTTAACTGCACCAAAGCTGCTGTTAAATACATGGCCAAACAGCGCAGCGGCAGCATTGTAAATATCAGTTCCGTTGTTGCATTGATGGGTAACGCAGGCCAGGCTAACTATGCGGCTGCCAAAGCCGGTATTTTGGGCTTTACCCGCAGCGTTGCCAAAGAAATGGCTGCACGCGGAATCCGCGTAAATGCTGTTACTCCGGGCTTTATTAAAACCGATATGACCAGCGTTCTTTCCGAAAAAGTTGTAGCTGCCATGGAAGCTTCTATTCCGCTTGCCCGCCTGGGTGAGCCTGAGGATATTGCCAAAGCGGTATTATTCCTTGTTAGCGATAATGCTGCTTATATAACCGGCCAGACTTTACATGTTGACGGCGGTATGGTAATGTAATAATGTATTATCAAATTACCTTGGAAGGAGGTGAATCGTAATGAGCACTTTCGACAAAGTTAAAGACATCACTGTAGAACAATTGAGTGTTGACCCGGAAGAAGTAAAAATGGAATCTTCCTTCATCGACGATTTGGGTGCAGACTCTCTGGATATCGTTGAACTCATCATGGCTTTCGAAGAGGAATTCGGCGTTGAAATTCCTGACGAAAAAGCAGAAAAAATCCGCACTGTTGCGGACGCAGTTAAAATGCTGGATGAAGAAAAATAATTTATCCGCAGTTTGGCGGGGGGCATTTTGCCTCCCTGCCAATTTTAAAGTAGCATCTTAACCAGAAATGGGGGATATTTGTTGAAATTACCAGTGCTTAAAATAGGTGATAAAGTAGCTGAAATGCCGATATTTCAGGGTGGCATGGCAATCAGGCTTTCTACTGCGCGGCTGGCCGGTGCTGTAGCTCGCGAAGGCGGCGTTGGCCTTGTGGCGGCGTCCGGATTGGAACTTGATGAACTGCGCCAGGAAATACGCCTTGCAAGAAAGCTCAGCGAAGGCAAGGGTATGATTGGCATTAACGCTATGGTGGCAGCACGCGCTTTTGCCGACCTTATTACAACAGCGGCTGAAGAAAAAGTGGATTTGCTTGTTGCCGGCGCCGGTTTTTCAAGAGATATTTTCGCCATCGGCCGCGCCTACAATGTAGCAGTAGTTCCTATCGTTTCTTCTGTAAAACTGGCTAAAATTTCCGAAAAGCTCGGTGCAGCAGCCATTGTTGTTGAAGGTACGGAAGCAGGCGGCCATCTGGGAACACAGGAATCCATCAAAACCATTTTGCCTGGGATTCTTAAAGCAGTAAACATTCCTGTTATTGCAGCAGGCGGCGCTGTTTGCGGCGCTGATGTGGCTGAACTTTTAAAACTTGGCGCCAGCGGCGTGCAGATGGGCAGCCGTTTTGCAGCAAGTGAAGAATCTAACGGCGCACCGGCTTTGAAGGAATTTTACCTGAAGATGACTAAAGAAGACGTTGTGCAGATTGACAGCCCGGTTGGCTATAAAGGGCGCGCAATTTTAAATCCGTTTGCCCAGAAGGTGCTTGACGGCACTCAGCCAAGGCCGACAACCTGCGATGCATGCTTGAAGCACTGCTCGCGCAGTTTCTGCATCATTAGGGCATTAACCCGCGCTCAGCAGGGCGACGTTGAAACTGGTTTGGTATTCACCGGTGCCAATATGTGGAAAATCAAAGAGATTTTGCCTGTTAAGGAAATTTTCAGAAGACTGAAAGAAGATATAGAAAAAATTTAATTTTGAGGTGATTTGTTTTGAAGAGAAGAGTTGTTATAACCGGCGTAGGTGCCATTACCCCTATCGGCATCGGCAAAGAAGAATTTTGGAATAACCTTGTTGCAGGTAAATCTGGCGTTGGCCTGATTACCCAGTTTGACGCAAGCGAATACGGTACTAAAATTGCCGGCGAAGTTAAAGATTTTGATTTCTCCAAATTCGGCGATAAAAAAGAAGGCAAACGTATGGACCGCGTTACCCAGTTTGCAGTAGCTGCAGCTAAAATGGCAGTGGAAGATGCAAAACTTGACCTTGAAACTATTGACCCTGTAAGAGCAGGCGTTTGTGTAGGCAGCGGCATTGGCGGCATGCATACTTACCTTGAACAGACTTTAAAATTTGCTGAAAAAGGCCCGTCCAAAATCAGCCCGTTCTTTATCCCTATGGAAATTCCTAATATGCCGGCAGGCCAGATTTCCATTACTCTTGGTTTCAAAGGCCCCAACATGGCTATTGTAACCGCTTGCGCAACCGGGACTAACTGCATTGGCGAAGCATTCAGAATTATCCAATACGGCGATGCTGACATTATGATGGCAGGCGGCAGTGAAGCTGCTATTAATCCGCTTGCTGTTGCTGGCTTCGGCAATATGAAAGCTCTTTCTACCAATAATGAACATCCCGAAAAAGCATCCTGCCCGTTTGATAAAAAACGCGACGGCTTTGTTATGGGCGAAGGCGCAGGCGTGCTTGTTCTGGAAGAACTTGAACATGCACTGAAACGCGGCGCACATATCTATGCTGAAATTGCAGGCTACGGCATGACTGCCGATGCTTACCATATCACTGCTCCTGATCCGAGCGGTGAAATGCCGGCTGAATGTATGGCACTGGCTATTAAAGACGCAGGCATCAGCCCGGATGAAGTTGACTATATCAACGCACATGGGACTTCCACCCATAGAAACGATTTGAACGAAACCATTGCCGCTAAGAAAATCTTTGGCGACCATGCCTATAAAATGATGATCAGCTCCAACAAATCTATGACCGGCCATCTCTTGGGTGCTGCCGGCGGTGTTGAAGCTATTGCAACTGCACTGACTATTGATACCGGTATTGTTCCGCCGACTATCAACTACGAAGACCCCGATCTTGAAGAAGGCCTTGACCTTGACTATGTTCCGAATGTTGCACGCAAAGCAGAAGTAAGGGCTGCACTTTCCAACAACTTTGGCTTCGGCGGCCATAATGCCTGCATTCTTCTTAAAAAATATCAGGCATAAGCAGAAACGGTGATTGCTATGCAAAGTAAGCGTAAGGAAGAGCTGCTGGAATTTTGCAGGCAGCTCGGAATTACCATGGATAATTTAGACCTTTTAAATACGGCGCTGACGCATACTTCTTTTGCTCATGAGTCAAAAGAGCAGCCGCGGCCGGTGCATAATGAACGCATTGAATTTTTGGGAGATTCTGTGCTGAGTATTATTGTCAGCACATATATGTATAAAAACTTTCCTAAACTCAATGAGGGTGAGCTTACAAAACTGCGTGCCCATATTGTCTGCGAAAATTCATTGGCGCAATATGCACATAAAATTTCGCTGGGCAAGTATTTAAGGCTTGGCAAAGGCGAAGATTTATCAGGCGGCCGTGAGAGGGCATCCATTCTGGCCGATGCGTTTGAATCTGTTTTAGGCGCTTACTATATTGACCAGGGACTGCCGGCGGCGCAGAAATTTTTGCTTGGCCTGATGAAAACTGAGCTTGATTTTATCTGTGAACATGGTATTTATTCTGATTATAAAACCCGTTTGCAGGAAGTTGTACAAAAAGACGGCGATGTTGAAATTGCTTATGAACTTGTTGATTCAAGTGGACCGGAACATAACAAATCGTTTACAACAGTTGTGCTGATTGCCGGTAAAGTTGTAGGCAAAGGTATAGGACACAGTAAAAAAGAAGCTGAGCAGCATGCTGCTAAAAGTGCTTTGGAAAAATTAAAAAAATAAATAAAAACGGTTTCGGGCATAATGCCTGAAACCGTTTTTTGTATATTGTGTAAAAATTTTAATGTGCTGCGCCAAAAAGATTTAAAATAACAACACCTGCCACTATCAATGCAATGCCTAAATAACCAGCAGCCGAAAGCGCTTCATGAAAAATCAAAGCGGAAATAAGCGATGCTGCAACAATGCCTATTGCGCACCATATTGCGTAAGCTATGCTCAAATGCAGATAAAGCAGTGATTTAGAGAAAAAATAAAAACATAAGCCGTAACTTGTAAGTGTTGCAATTGATGGAAGTAGTTTTGTAAATCCGACGGAATATTTAAGGCATGTTGTGCCTATAAGTTCTAAACCAATGGCGCAGGCAAGATAAAAATAACCCATATAATTCATTCCTTTTAATTTATTTGTAAATGCTATTGTAGCACATTGCCGTGTGCAGGGCAACCGCCGATATTGACGTGACAGGCGTTTGC
>USHB01000003.1 GCA_900554395.1 uncultured Phascolarctobacterium sp. | reverse complement strand
TTTATATTTAACCGATTTGTTCAAAGACAAGAAAATATTAACTTTGGACGAACAGAATTTAATATTAGATTTTATTTTGCCCAACTCCAATGAATATAAGCAAAAAAAACAAAAAGTAAGCATATTTTATAGACATATCAATTTTATTAAGGCAATATATGGATTTATAGGAATAAAAAGAACGAATTTCACTATTAATTTTTTTGATATTTTGTATCTTTCGTTTGTTTATTTTAGATTATACAAAAATAATTTACCATACTTAAAAAGGTATCAAACGAAACGCAATTCCAAAAATATAGATGGTATATGGAAAAAAATTATCAAAAATAAAGAAAAAGAATATGAATGGTTAGAAGTTAAATATGTAGCTATATTTTTTGAGCCATATTATATTGTTTGGGAAAGGGTTAGAAATAAACCGATAAGCAATGATATTTGGTTTGAGAATATTAAAAAAGTAAAAACAGAAGAATTGGAAAATTATGATATTAAAATGAAATTTATTGTATCAGTCATAGAAACATTGAAAAAATGGTAATGGCAAACATAAAAACAGCCTGTCCTAATACCGGGATAGGCTGTTTTTTTGGTTATATGCTTTAGCAGCGGTTCTGAATGACGAAGGAGCGAAAGAACAATAACCAGCAGCTATGCTAGTGATATTAAAATCTTTAGATAAAATAAAAATTCCTCCAAGAATTTAATAATGTAGTTCGCCAGCTGCATTATGAAAAGAATTGGTAGAGTTAAGTAAAAAATAAAGAGCCCCTGAAAGAGGCTGCTGGCAGAAAGTCTTATAGCCGCAAAGCAAACAACCTGCTATGCGGGTGATTCTGATTTAAAAAAGGGATATTTTTGATAGTTTTTTTTCGGATATAGTTTTAGGATGCTTTGCAGTATAATTAACTCAATTTTTAAGAAAGGAGGAAATATCATGTGGCAAAAAAAAGAACTGATTTATGTTGAACATAATACAGCAGAAGTTTCCGAACAAGAAGCTGTTGCTCGCGTGAAAGCATTAGAGCAGTCTCGCAGGGATTTTAAAATGCCAACAGGTAGTTCCGGACATTTTGACCATTATGCTCAACAAGTTTACCACCAAGTTTCGTTTAATGAAAGAGGCGCTACTGAAGTTGTTTTTCCAAAACAGCCTGTACCGGAGGAGCGGATTTCATCGACAGCAACTAATATCGCGACGTTGGTATCAAATGATACTGCTAGCCATGAGAACTATTGTTGGCAGGATGGTATTCTATGGATGATAGCTTTCAATGGTAAACCGTGTAAAGTTGCTAATTATTACTTGACAATCGCTGGAGCAATTCAAGTAATTGAGGCAGGCGGTATTGAAAATGGTTTTAGAATTACGATAACCACTGCTGATAAGAGTTTCTTCTATGTGATTAAAAAGGAAGAGCTGTACGACCTTGGCAGTCAGTTAATTGCTGATCACCCAGAGTGCTTTGTGTTTCCTGGGCGCGGAGAAGATTTTAAAACATACATCTGGTTGAGGGTGAAAGAGTTCTTGCACCAGAGAGAATCCGCTCCGTATAAAATCTACAATCTGTTCGGTTGGTATGATGATAATGGAACTTTAAGGTTTATGCATGCCGGGCTGAAATGCTCAGATTTTGAAGTCAAATGTAGCTTAACCTTAAAACAGGACTTGGCAAAGACGAGAACGTTTTATAACAGTTTTTGTCAGGTGGCACCACAAAAAGTGATGGTTATATTATTATTGTATTCGCTTTATTCGTATATGGCTGGCCTGTATCAAAGGTGCTGTCCAGACGAAGGGTGCCGCTCAGTTATGTATCTTGCCGGGACAACCGGATCAGGTAAGACGAGCTTGGTAAAAGTTATAACCGCGTGGACGAAAAAGGCAGGATTATCTACGGAACTCCGTTTTGATGATACCCTGGCGAGTTTACAGGAAAACCTTGTAAACAACCGCGACATAGTTTCCCTGGTAGACGATTTCTATCCAAAAGCCACGAAAGTTGCCAAAATTGATTTTCAGCGGAAAGCTGAAGAAATTACCAGAATTATTGGTGACGGACGGGTAAAAGGGAAGATGGGGGCTGACCGGAAGCCAATGCCTGATAGAGACTACCGCGGTGGTATAATTGCTACCGGCGAATACGTTGACCTCGGTACGCATTCGAGTTACCTTCGTTGTTTTATCGTAAATATCGCTAAAGATGACGTCCTGTTTGAACAGCTCACAAGCTTACAGCAGTCGCCAGAACTAGCACAGGCTTTTTTTTCAGAATGGGTTTTGTGGCTTGAAGAAAAACAGCAAAGCCTGTTTGGAAAATTGCAGCCTTGGCAGCAGACAAACCTGCACATAGTCAGGAGTTGCTTGCAGAGCGAATATGCACGCCTATCGGTGAGCATAGCAGCACTAATGACAACTGCTGATTGCTTTGCTAAGTTTGCTGCTGAGAAAGGCTTGATTTTTGAAAATAATCAGGCTAAAAATATAGTACTAATGCAAGCTCGGCAGATGTATGACACTGTAAAACTGATTGCACCTGAGCAGGTTGCGATGAAGGCCATTGTTGAAGCCCTCGAAAACGGCAGCCTCAATATACAGACACATAAAGAAGCTTTTCGGAATAATCCGTCAGCAGATGGATACTACGATGGCAGTGATAAATGCTGGATTGTTACAACAAAAGTACGCGAAATTATTAAACGTTTTGCGGAATGTAATAATTATAGTGTCGAGTTTACACCAATGTTACGCGAATCCCTTCATCAAAAGGGTTTTATGTATAGCCCGAATGAAACGAAGTTTTCGCAAAGTATACCTGGTAGAGCCAACAAGCGCCCGAGAGGGTATACGTTTATAATAAAAGAGGAGGAGAACAACTATGAAAAATATTGAAGAAAGAGCTTACCTTCTACAAGGTAAGGATAAAATAGGAGTGACAAATGATATAAATGATTTAGCGAAAGTGCTGAGCGAACTTAAACCAGGGCATAGTGTAAAAATTGAAGCTGGGTTTAAAGAAGAACTGTTAGATAAGCAAAACACAGTTCTTCGTATGGATTCTGTAATTAATGCTCATGGTCAAAAGAAAATTCTTCTTCCTGAAAGGAATGTGGATTATAATCTTGTAGAACGCAACCTTGATCTACAACAATTTCGAAAGTTTTACAAATTTATTGAACCGGAGCAGGATGCTGAGGAAACTGAACTCTTTGGAAGCCTGATTGAAGGGAGTGGTAAAGATGATAAATAACGAGTTGCTGACAACGAAAATGGTTATTGACGAGATCTTTGAAGGCTTGATAAAATACAGTACTTTACTTCAGTACGTCAGGGCTCGTAAAATACCGGCTCAAAAGATTGGCCGACGATACTTATTCAGTCGTAAGGCCATGATGGAATGGCGAGAGCGTAACTTCGGCCAACAAGCACGCGTGAAAATGCCTTAAAAGACAGGAAATAAAGCGCCGGCATAAAGCCGGCGCTTTATTATTGAAAAGGAGAAAGTAATATGCCTGGAAGTATAGTTGAACTCGGAAACAATAAGTATAAATTGGTTGTGTCATGCGGTTACAAGAATGGTCCGCAGGTTCGCCGCTGTAAAACTATTGAAGCGCGCACGAAAGCGGCTGCTAATAAAAAACTGGCAGTTTTTTACGCCCAAGTTCAAGCTGAGATGAAAAAAACGCAGGGACAAAATATGAGCCCTGCTGTACGTAATAAGTTGTCTGTTGCTGATTTGGTGGATATATGGATAGAAAAATATGGAAATACGTTGAGCCCGACAACAGTGCAAACCAATAAAATCAATATCAAAAACAATATTTTGCCATACATTGGAAAGTGTCAGGCAGATGCTATTAAAGCAGATGATGTTTTATGGCTTATTGACGAACTGCGTAAACGTCATAAAATGCGTGACCCTAGTAAAAAAATATCGGAAACAACGGTGCATGCGGTATATAAATTATTACGTTCAATTTACAACCGATGCATAGAGTGGGGGATAGTTGATAAGAATCCCTGTGAAGAAATACCGGTTTATCAACGTCCGAAGCCGGATGAGAGTAAGACGCCTTTCTATCAGCATGATGAATTTAAGCGTTTTATGCAGGCGGTGCAAGAGTTGAAAGATACACCAACAAACGTGAAGCAAAAACTGCTGCTGTTTTTGGCGTTTCAAGATGTTTGCAGGCGTGGAGAGATGTATGCACTGACATGGGAGCGAGTAGATTTTGAACAAAATATCTTAAAAATTGAAGAAAGTGGCTACTATGTGCCGGGAGAAGGTATAAATACCAAAGAGCCAAAAACAAAATCTTCAAAACGTGAATTGGCTTTTGGCGCACGAATAAAGGAACTGTTTCTCAAACATAAAGAAAATCAGGAAGCACATTTAAAGCGTAAAAATTTAAAGAATCCGCATAATTTGATTTTTGTAAGAACACGTGGGATAAAACCTGGTGAAAACGTGAAAATTTTAGACTTGTCATCATTTTATAGTTGGTTGCAGGATTTCATTGCTCGGAACAATTTTAACCATATGACTGTACACGGTTGGAGACATATGGGTGCAACTTATTCATTGGCAAGAGGTGTTGATATTGGTACTGTAAAAGACAATATGGGGCATAGCGATTTGAAAACAACGTCGAGATATTTGCACCCGATAACGGCTGCCAAAAAAGGTGCTGCTAAAGAAATGGATAATTTAATTGATGAGACAATTACTGAAAATAATGAAATTAACAGCCAGTGCTAATTTTAGCACTGGCTATAATTTTTCGTTTTAATAATTATTTGAGGTAATTTTTAATCATTTCAGATGGCTGCTGATGATTTGCGTACAAATAAGCACCTGAATAAGCACCTGGATTAAAAAAGCCTGTTTCGGGAATTCCCGAAACAGGCATAAATACTGGGGTTGCGAGATATGTAAAAATTCTTGGTACATAGCTTGGGAAGCTATTGTTCTACCACTGAACTACACCCGCATATGTAACATTTGTACTTACACATTATAGCACAACTCTTTAAAGCATTGCAATACATGGGGGCGAAATGCAGTGAATTCTCATTAGCTTAATAAAAGCCAATATACGAGTTTGCCTAAACTAACTCAATATTGTATAATAAAATCATTATTGTAAAGAGGTGAACTGTTTGGATATTAGGCAGTTAGAATTTTTTGTTGCTGTTTGCGACAGGGGAAGTATAAATAAAGCGGCTGACTGTCTCTTTACAACTCAGCCAAATGTAAGCAAAACTATTGCCGGGCTGGAAGCAGAACTTGGGCGTACGCTGTTCAGACGCTCACATAAGGGCATGGTATTGACGCCTTATGGCAGAACTATCCGCCAGTATGCAGAAGAAGTGCTCAGGCATGTTAAGCTCATTCAGAATGTTGCCTTGCCGGGAGTACGCGGCAAGTTTTCGCTGGCAAGCTATCGCAGTGATGTGGTGGCTGCACTCTTGAGTGAGTTTTATAACGAATATAAAGATACGGTTTTGCCGGAATATCATCAGGGTTCGCTTGAAGAAATTACCGATAATGTACAGAAAGGCATTTGCGAAATCGGTATAGTATATGTGGCGCAAAAGCAAAGACAGATTTTTTCGCATATCCTGAGGCATAAAAATCTGGTGTTTGAAGAACTGGGCAGCATGCCGATTTGTGTGTATGTCGGTCCCAACAATCCGCTGTATAAACAGGATTGCATAGATTTTGCTGATTTAAAGAAACTGCATGTTATCCGCGGAGTTAAAGATTTCTTTTCATTAGAGCATCATTTGGAGCATATAAATGTTGGTATTGCAGAATTTACAGGAGTTGCCGATGCTTTTTACACTAACAGTGAGGCGGTTATTTTAAATCTGTTAACAAATACTGATTTATGCCTGATTGGGATGGATTCCAAAACCAAAAAATATGATAAATTTAATATTAAGGCAGTGCATGTAAATGGCAGTGAGGGAATGCTTACAGTTGGTTATGTTTATGCAGAAGGGCAGGAATTAAGTTTTTACGCCAGAACGTTTGTAGAAAGGTACAGCACCACACTATAACTTTTAGTTATAATGTGGTGCTTATTATTTTGTATTATTTCTGGATGCTGCTGATATGCTAAAATAACTACGTTATATTTTTAAAAAGGGGGATATATTTATGCTAAAGAAATTTGCAGCAGCGGTGCTTGGCTGCGCTCTTGCTGCAGCTATACTCGCCGGATGTGGTTCAGATGCTTCGAGCAAGGCTGAAAGGCCGAAGGATGAGCTGGTGTTTGTAAATTATCGTGATATACGCGATTTAAACCCGCATTTATATGCCGGAGAAATGTATGCACAGGAGATGCTTTATGAAACTCTGATTACCTTTACTCCGGATGGATTTAAAGGTGTGCTGGCAGAATCGTGGGATATCAGTCCGGACGGAAAGGTATATACTTTCCATATCCGTGAAGGCGTAAAATTTTCTGACGGTGAGCCGTGTGATGCTTACGCCATTAAAGCAAACTTTGACGCAATCCTCGAAAATAAAGACCGCCATACATGGCTGGAGATGATGCATGTACTGGAAAGTATTTCCGCACCTGATGCGAAAACTTTTGTAATGACTTTATCCAAACCTTATTATCCCATGCTGACGGAACTTAGCGTTACCCGTCCGTTTGCCATGATTTCTCCTAAAGCGATGAAAAACGGCAGCACTAAAAACGGTGTTGATAAATATATCGGTACAGGTCCATATGTACTCGGAGAAGTTGTTACTGACGAATACGCAGTGTTTGAAGCTAATCCCAATTATTGGGGTGAGCAGCCAAAGCTGAAAAAGATTCTGGTGAAGGTTATTCCCGATAACCAAACCCGTGTTATGGCCTTGGAAAAAGGCGAGATTGACCTGATTTTCGGCAAAAATATGCTGGATGTTGATTCTATCCGCAAGTTCAAGGATAATAAAGACTTTACGGTAGCTTTGTCTGAACCTACCTCTACCCGCCAGATTGTTTTAAATACCAATAATGCGGTGCTGAAAGATATTGCCGTGCGCAAGGCATTGCAGCATGCTACCAATAAGCAGGCCATTTCCGATGGTATTTTTTATGGCGTAGAACAGCCTGCCGATACTTTATTTTCAAAATCTATTCCGTATTGTGATATTGGCTTAAAACCGTATCAGTATGATGCGGCACTGGCTGAAAAAATGCTTGATGATGCCGGGTGGAAAAAAGGTGCCGATGGTATCCGTGCAAAGGACGGACAGAAAATGGAATTGGGACTTTTGTATAACAGCGACAGCGTTACCGAAAAATCCATTTCCGAATATTTGCAGTCTGAATACAGCAAACTTGGTATTGTGCTTAATATTTTCGGCGAGGAAGTACAATCCTACCGCGATAAAATGAAGGCCGGCAATTTTGATATGGTGTTTAATATCTGCTGGGGAACTCCTTATGACCCGCAGTCCTCACTTGCAGCCATGAGAATGCCTGTTTACGGCGATTATGCGGCGCAGCAGGGTTTGAAGGACAAGGCTGAGATTGATAAGGCGATAACCGATATTATGGTATCTACCGATGAAGCAAAACGTCAGGAACTTTATACCTACGTACTGACCCGTCTGCATGATGGTGCCGTATATCTTCCGCTGACTTATGAATGCAATAAGGCTATTTACCGTTCTGACCTTAAGGGAATGCATTTTACCCAGACTCAGTACGAAGTTCCTTTCCATGATATGTATATTGAATAGTGTATCAGCCGGAGGGTCTCTTTGATAAGGGACCCTTCCGTGTTTTAACGAGGTTATTATGCAGTATTATATTATTAAAAGAGTTCTCAGCGCAGTGCCATTGCTTTTGTGCATTTCTTTTGTGTGCTTCTGTTTTATAAGTTTGATTCCATCCGACCCGGCGGAGGTTGCATTGCGTGTCCGGCAGGTTCCCATAATTACACCGGAAGCTGTGGAAGAAGTACGGCGTGAGCTTGGGCTTGACAAGCCCTTTATGGTGCGTTATTTCGATTGGGTGGTTAACTGCCTGCATGGTGATTTTGGCATTAGCTATACCAATCCTTCGCGTACGGTTGCAGGCGAACTTCTGCGGTGCATGCCTGCTACATTGATTCTGGCAGGAGCCTCTTTTGTGATGGTTCTTGCGCTCAGCATACCTATTGGTTTTTTCTGTGCTGTTTATAAGGATAGTTGGTTTGATAAGATTATGCGCGGTTTTATTTTTATGACTACCGCTATGCCTGCTTATTGGATTGGCCTGCTGTTGATGTGGTGCGTATCCATCAAACTTGACCTTTTGCCGACAAGCGGCAACAGCAGTTTTAAACATTTGATTCTGCCGGCGCTTACAGTATCGCTTACATATATATCCACATATATACGCCTTATCCGCAACAATATGCTGGAAAACATGAAGCAGGATTATGTTCTGTACGCCAATGTACGCGGCCTGCCGCAACGCCTGATTTTAACAAAGCATATTCTGCGCAACTCCATGCACACCTGCTTTGTGGCTATCGGTATGAGCATACCGCAGCTTATTGCCGGTACGATTGTTGTAGAAAATGTTTTTGCCTGGCCGGGGCTTGGAACGCTTTGCATAGAATCGATTTTTAACCGTGATTATCCGATTGTGCAGGCTTATGTGCTGCTCATTGGCGCGCTGTTTGTTGTTTTTAATCTGATTTTTGATATTTTGCAGACAGTTATTGACCCGCGTTTGCGCAGGGAGGTGTCCTGATGCTTGAAAGATTTCTGCATAACAAAATGGCGATGACAACAACGGGTGTAATTTTGTTTATTGCAGTGCTGGGAATTTTTGCCCCGCTTATTGCGCCTAATGACCCTTATGCCAATAATATCATGAATAAATTTGCGCCTGTGAGCGCACAATACCCGCTTGGCACCGACCAGCTCGGCCGTTGTATACTTTCGCGCATGCTGTACGGTATCAGGCCTACTTTGGGCCTTGCCATGCTGACGATGATTGGCACAATAGGGCTCGGCGGGTTTATGGGGCTTGTGGCAGGCTATTTTAAAGGGCCGGTTGACGAAATTATCATGCGCGTTGTAGACGTAATGCTTTCTTTCCCCAGTCAGATAATGGTGTTTGCTGTTGTTGCGCTGCTGGGTATTGACGTGCGCAATGTAATTTTAGCCAATGTGTTTATAAAATGGGCGTGGTATGCCCGCATGATACGCACAGCGGTTGTGCAGTACAGAGATTGTAATTTTGTGCAGTTTTCGCGCTGTGTCGGCACGCCGGAATGGTTTATCCTTTCACGGCATCTTCTGCCCTCCATTACTGCTGACCTTGCGGTACTGGCAACGCTTGATATCGGTTGGGCAATAATTAATATTTCTACCCTTTCCTTCCTCGGCCTGGGCGTTCAGGCGCCTATTCCGGAATGGGGAGCCATGCTTAACGAAGCCAAACATGTGCTGACAACCAACCCGTCACAAATGTTTGTACCGGGTATTGCCATTGTTGTGCTGGTTACGGCATTTAATCTGCTGGGAGATGCGCTGCGCGATGTGTTTGACCCGAAGGAGGCTGCCTGATGGTAATGCTGGACGTAAAAAATTTGAATGTTGTACTTAAGCATAAAAATATGCAGCGGGTACTTGTGGATAATGTCAGATTCACGCTTAATCAGGGAGAATGTCTGGGGATACTTGGCGAATCCGGCAGCGGCAAAAGCCTGACAGTAAAATCTGTGCTGGGTCTTTTGGATAACAGTTTTGATATAAGCGGGCAGGCTGTTTTTCAGGGCAGGGATTTATTGCAGGAAAGCACCGAATCTCTGCGCAGGCTGCGCGGCAGTAAAGTGACAATGGTGCTGCAGAACCCGATGACCTGTTTTGACCCTTTATGCAGGGTGGGCGAACAGATTGCCGAAACCTTTGTGACGCATCTTGATTTGAACGGCAAGCAGGTATATGAAAAATCGGTAAAAATGCTTGAAGCAATGCTTATTCATTCTCCGGAAGAAGTGCTGGAGAAATTTCCGCACCAGCTTTCGGGCGGTATGCTTCAGCGTATTATGATAGGCATCGCCATGGCTATGAAACCAAATTTGCTTGTAGCTGACGAACCTACAACGGCGATAGATGCCATTACGCAGTATGAAATATTAGAAGAATTTTTGCGTATTAAAAAAGAAGGCAATACTTCCATAATATTTATTACGCATGATTTAGGGGCAGTATCCCGCCTTGCGGATAAAATTATTGTTATGAATAAGGGCAGGATTGTTGACGAAGGAAGTTTTGAACACATTTTAAAAAATGCCCGCGACCCTTACACAAGACTGCTGGTAGAAAAAAAGAGCGCGGTAATGCAGCGCTACCGCAAATTTATAGATAAGCCTGCGGAGGTGGAGTAAAGTGATTGATTTACAAAAGATATGTGTTAGTTTCCGCAGCGAAAAGCAGACTAGCTTTTTTGGCAAGGAACGCAAACAGATTTTGTTTGATGTATCGCTTAAAATTCCGCAGGGAACATGCTTGGGCATATTGGGCGAATCAGGCAGCGGCAAGAGTACCCTGGGCAGGGTTATCTGCGGTATGCTGAAGCCTGACAGCGGCACATATCTGCTGGAAGGCACTGATGTTTATGCCGGTAAAAACGGCAGGCGGCTTCTTCAAAGCAAACTCAGCATCGTGTTTCAGGATTATACAACTTCGGCCAATCCGCGTTTTAGGATAAATGATATTATTTCCGAAGGAATAAACGTATATAAAAGGCGTACCGGCGCCAAAATCAGCAACAAAGAAGAAGTAAAACGGCTATTGGAGCTGGTCGGGCTTGATGAAACTTTTTCCGGAAGATTTCCGCATCAACTGTCCGGCGGGCAGCTTCAGCGTGTATGTATAGCAAGGGCCGTGGCCTGCCGCCCGGAAATAATACTTTTTGATGAGGCGATTTCTTCGCTTGATGCACATACGCAGGTGCAAGTAATGGATTTGCTGGCAGAGCTGAAAAAAGAGCTTAACTTAACCTATATTTTTATAACACATGATTTAACTTCCATTACTTATTTATGTGATGACGTTATGTTTTTAGAAAGCGGCAGGGTTACAGAGCATATCAAAGTTGAAAATATCGGCCGTACCAAAGACCCTTATGCCAGAAAGCTGCTGCATTCCATTATTGAATTTTAGAGGAGGTGCTTTTTTGAAAAAAACATTAATACTTTCTGCGGCTGTGGCACTTGGCGTAACTGCCTCTGCCGCTGCAGCCAATCCGTTCAGTGATGTGCCGGAAGGACACTGGGCCTATCAAAGTATAAATAAACTTGCTGCGCAGGGCGTTATTGACGGTTATCCGGATGGTACTTACGGCGGCGATAAGCTGTTGACCCGTTATGAAATGGCACAGATTGTTGCCAGGGCAATGGCAGGCGGCGCTGATGTTGATAAACTTGCAGCCGAATTCAGTGATGAACTGGACAGCCTTGGCGTGCGTGCAGCCAATCTGGAAAGGAAAACCGATAATGTAAAAATTGCCGGACAAATACGTATGCATTATGCCGGTTACAGAGATGGCGCAGATAAGCACTGGAATACCAACAGCAGTTCTAAAATACGCACACGTATTTTTGTAACCGGGCAGATAAACGAAGACTGGAGTTATAACGGACGTTTTGAAAATATCCAGAACCTGCGCAACAGTACCGGCGATGATACGCTTGAACTGGACCGCGCTTTTGTGGAAGGCAAATTAGGCGGAGTTAAATTGCGGTCAGGACGGACATGGGGTTATTTTGGTGAAGGCAATATTTTTGATGAAAACCTCGATGGCGTTATAGCTTCTTATGGCAAGGATGTAAAAATAGAAGCAGTTTATGGCAAAGCACCCAAACAGCTTGGCTGGGATTATAAGGATGTTTACGGCGGGGCAGTGAGCGCTTCCGTGAAGGATTTAAAACTTGGCGCAGGTTATTATAAATTCGGTGATGCGCAGGCTGCATACTCCAATGACCCGGATAATGCAATCTGGCATGCAGATGTTTCTTATAAAACCGGCGATATTACTTTGGGTGCGATGTATTTGCAGTCTGATGAAAACGACAGTGCCGGTGATGATAATGGGTATGTAATAAGCCTTAATTATAAAGGTGCAAAAGCTGCCGAGCCGGGTTCTTACGGCATCAATGCACAATATTTTGACCAGGCCGGAACCACGGCTATATCACACACCATGAACGGCGAATATCCTTACAGAACAGCTGCCACTAATGCTGTGGAAGGTTTTGATGGTTACAAACTTGCCGGTTACTATACTGTGGCTAAAAATGTTGTTGCCGGTATAGAATATTTTGCGCTTGAAGGAAATAAATCAGGGGAAGATTATGATACCCTCTGGACACAACTGATTTTTACATTCTAAAAAATAAAAGCCGTATTCCATGAAGCAGGAATACGGCATATTTTTTTATTGGATGGCGGTTGTTATCAAGCGCGGCTGCAATTTGCTTCGGCATGGCATAATACGTCGTGCCGGTATAATAAATGCGGTGTCAGCATCAAATGGCTGTAAATTTTTAAGTTAGCACTTGACAACTACATTAAAAAATAGTATAGTGTTCTCAAACAGGAACAATATATAAGGGGCTGAATGAGGGGAATGGAAATCGTAGAACGCTTGATGTACTTTAACCTTACACGCCAGGAGGCAACTTTATACCTGCTGCTGTTAAAAGCCGGACGCCTTACGGGGTACGAGGCTGCCAAGCAGACGGGTATTTCGCGCTCTAACACTTATACTGCTTTGGCAGGGCTTGTGGAAAAAGGCGCAGCCTATATTATGGAAGAAGGCAAAGTAACGCGTTATACGCCGGTAGCGCCGGAGGAGTTCTGCAATAATAAAATACGCCGCCTTACAGAGCAGCGCAACCAGCTTTTAAAAGAACTGCCTGGCGTGCAGAACGAAGCGGAAGGCTACATTACCATCAAGGGCAATGCCGAAATTATCAGCAAGCTGCAAAATACGGTGCTTAATGCGCAGGCGCGCATTTATGTATCGGCAAATGCCGCCGTTATGGAACTTTTGCGCAGCGAACTGGAAACAGCATTAAACCGCGGTTTGAAGGTAGTAGTTATTACCGGGCACGATTTTCTTTTGCCGGGCGCAATTTGCTACAACACTGTAAAACAAAACGGGCAAATCAGGCTTATTGCCGATTCGCATACGGTGCTGACGGGCGATTTGGACGACGGCGACAATTCAACCTGTTTATATTCCTGCAAGCGCAACCTTGTTGATTTGTTTAAAGATGCGCTGAAAAATGAGATTAAACTG
Source organism: uncultured Phascolarctobacterium sp. (assembly GCA_900554395.1). Classification (GTDB taxonomy): domain Bacteria; phylum Bacillota; class Negativicutes; order Acidaminococcales; family Acidaminococcaceae; genus Fusicatenibacter_A. The sequence continues at coordinate 9,386 of USHB01000003.1, read as the reverse complement.
ATTGAATTGCAGAAAGGTGAGAATTGATGGCTGAAAAAATTCCGTTTGTAACTAAAGAACAACTTGAAGATATTGCATCACAATATGCTACGCCGTTTTATCTGTATGATGAAAAGGGCATCCGCGAGACGGCACGCCGCGTAAACAAGGCTTTTGGCTGGAACAAGGGCTTTAAGGAATATTTTGCGGTTAAGGCTACGCCGACGCCGGGCATTTTAAAAATTCTGCACGAAGAAGGCTGCGGCGCGGATTGTTCTTCTTACACCGAACTTTTAATGGCGGATGCCGTTGGTTTCAAAGGCGAAGAAATTATGCAAAAAAGGTGATATCATGTTTTCTTCTAATGATACACCAGAAGCAGAATTCCGTTATGCAAATGAAATCGGTGGCATTATCAATCTGGATGATATTACCCATATTGATTTTCTGGAAAGGGTAGCGGATATTCCGGATACCGTTTGCTGCCGTTTTAACCCCGGCGGGCATTTTGCCATTGCCAACAACATTATGGATAACCCCGGCGATGCTAAATACGGCATGACCCGTGAGCAGCTTACCGAGGCTTACAAACGCCTGATGGAAAAAGGCGTTAAACATTTTGGGCTGCATGCCTTTTTGGCAAGCAACACCGTAACCAACGATTACTATCCGGAACTGGCGCGCATTTTATTTAAAGTGGCGGTGGAATTAAAAGAAGAAACCGGCGCTTCCATTGAATTTATCAATCTTTCCGGTGGCGTGGGCATTCCTTACCGTCCGGAACAGCCGGAAAACGATATTATGGCGATTGGCGAAGGCGTGCGCCATGCTTTTGAAGAAGTGCTGGTGCCTGCCGGTATGGGCAACGTAAGGCTTTACACGGAAATGGGACGCTACATGCTTGCTCCTTACGGTGCGCTTATCAGCCGCGTTATTCATCAAAAGCATATTTACAAGGAATACATTGGGCTTGATGCCTGCGCTGCCAATCTGATGCGCCCTGCTATTTACGGCGCTTATCATCACATTACTGTTATGGGCAAGGAAAACGCGCCCTGCGACCATAAATACGACGTTACCGGCGGTTTGTGCGAAAACAACGATAAATTTGCCGTTGACCGTATGCTGCCGGAAATCAATATCGGCGATTTAGTGTTTATTCACGATGCCGGCGCACATGGTTTTGCCATGGGCTACAACTACAACGGCAAGCTGCGCAGCGCGGAACTGCTTTTAAAAGAAGACGGCAAGGTAGAGATGATTCGCCGTGCGGAAACACCTGCCGATTATTTTGCCACCTTTGATTTTACAGGTTTATTTAATAGGGATTAATGTTAAAAACTCCGGTGTTTATTTTAACGCCGGAGTTTTTGTTTGCCGAAAATTTTGCTGTATGGTATGATTTTGTATAGTAGAATTCGGGGTGATAGACAATGATTGATTATGAATTACAAAAAATATTGGATAAAATTGTTTTGCCACCTGTATATAAAGATTCAGGAAAAGAATATTATCTTGACCCTATTAGGCAAAAATTAATTTTAAAAACACCTGAAGAAACTATACGTCAAAAGATAATACAACATCTTTTAGTTGATAAGAAAGTGCCTAAAGATATGATACAGGTTGAAATGTTGCTGTCCAAATATCAAATAAAAAGTAAAAGAAGGGCAGATATTATAGTAGAACGGTTGATTGAATCTAAAAAGGAAATTTCTACATTAGCTGTTATAGAATGTAAGGCGCCTGATGTAATGATTGGAGACAATGCGTTATACCAGATATCGGATTATGCTGCGAAATTAAATGCAGAATATGTATGGGTTACAAATGGAACTGTTTCTGTTGTTGCAAGGTACGATTTTGAGAAAGACAGATATATTGATTTAAAAGAATTGCCTGATTATAATGCAATGCTTAATGGAATAGGGGATATTTTGAAATCTCCTGAACCTAAAAAACGTTTTGCATTTAAAGATCTGATTAAAAATCAGGATTATTATTGTGAAGACTATACGTTTTCTGTTGATACAGCAAGAGGGTTACGTCCATTTTTAACTAATCTTTTTGAATGTTTGTTAGATAAATCGCATAAAATGCCGGAAGGTCAGTATAAGCATTTTAAATTACTCAAAGATTACGGCATTCGTTATCTTTCGTGTGGAACTGCTTCCGGTGGAAGTTATGATGGGGATTACCGTTCATTTTTAATTGAGTATAAAAACAATACGATGTTTGTTAATTTAAGCTTTTTTAATTACGGTACTCATACTATTCTGACGGTTTCGTCTGATAGAGGCGGAACAATACCACATAACGCTTTGCAATATAATGTAAATTATATTATCCCGGTTGGAATAGAATTCAGATTTCCGCATAATGGGCGTATTGCTATTGGCAAAAAAGGTTGTGGTAAAGCACAGGAATTAAAAGAACTTATAGCAAAGGAAGCGCCTGAATTATTGGTTGACGGTAAAATTTATATTGGAACGCTGTATAACGATAAATTATTATATTTAGACCAACCAGAAATGATAAATTTTGTTGAAAGAATTTTGACTTATGCTTTAGTACGTGATGAATTTAGAGAGATAAAGTTAAAGGAGCAATAATATGGCACTTTTGGAATATGCTTCGCTGATGACTGATGAAATAAGGCGCGTGCCGCTTGAAGAACTTAAAACACGCCTTGCCAATTTCCGCGCGGCGATGGACAGAGAAAACCCCGGCTGGCAAATGGCTGTGGTAAACGATAAAGTTAATATGTATTATTTTACCGGCACGATGCAGGAAGGCGCGCTTGTAATCCGTCCGCAGGACGAAATTTTATGGGTACGCAGAAGCTACGACCGTGCGCGCAACGAATCGCTGCTGCCGGATATCCGGCCTATGCAGAGTTTCCGCACTTTGGCGGAGTTTTACGGCGCTGTGCCGGAGAAAATGTATCTGGAATGCAAAAAGGCAACCGTTGAATGGCTGAATATGCTGCGCAAATATTTGCCGTTTAAAGATTATGCCGATATTGATGCGCTGCTTTGCAGCCTGCGCCTTACCAAAAGCGCTTATGAACTTGATTTAATGCGCCGCAGCGGTGCTATTCACCAAACGGTGCTGGAACAGCTTGCGCCTAAAATGATTACGGAAGGCGTAACGGAAGCCGAACTGGCGGTGGAACTTTATTCCGCCATGCTGCGCCGCGGTTCGCACGGTATTGCGCGCATGAACCTGCCTTTGGGCGAAGATGTTATCGGCGTGGCATCTTTTGGCAAAAGCGGCCTGGTGCGCACTGCGTTTGACGGCCCCGGCGGTACGGGCGGCACCTGCATTGCGGTGCAGAGCATTGGCTCGCCGTTCCGCAAATTAAAGGCGGGCAGGCTGGTATACCTTGATATTCCCTGCGGCGTGGAAGGCTACCATACCGATAAAACGATAGTATATTATTTTGGCGACATTAATAAAGACCCCAACCGTGATTTGATTCTGGCGGCGCATGAACACTGCCTGATGCTGGAGCGTTTTGCTGCCTCTATGTTAAAACCGGGTGTAGTGGTTGAAGATATTTACAATGAAACGATGAAACATTTTGACGAGCGTTTTGCCGGAGGCTTTATGAACGGCGGCAAGTTTTTGGGACACAGCATCGGCCTGACCATGGACGAAAGCCCGGCGGTTGCCAACCGCTTTAAGCAGGTGCTGACGGAAAATATGACTTTTGCGCTGGAGCCTAAAATTGCCCTGCCGGGCATCGGCATGGTAGGCAGCGAAAACACGTATCTTGTAACTCCGCAGGGAGGCAAGGCGCTTACTGGTTCTCCGCATAAGCTGCACTGCATTTTTTAAAATTTAAAATAAAAAACAACGGCAGCAGCCTTAATATAAGGTTACTGCCGTTTTGTTATGTATCATTTGAAGCAGAAGAAAAGCCCAAAACGGGTTACAATAAAAATATAAATGCTATGCCAGCGTTTCCGAAGAACACAATCCGGCCAGTGCAGGCAAATCGGTGACGGTTATTTTTCCGCGCCCGGTGGCGATAATATTGCGGCTGCGCAGATGCGTCAGCCCACGCGTAATATGCACGCGGCTTAAACCCAAAAGCTCCGCCAGAGCATCCTGCGTAATATCAAGCGAGGCAGAAGGTGCAGACTGATTGTTTACAGCAAGCAGGTACAGTAAATTACAAATTTTAACGAGCGCGGAATTATATTCCTGATGGATGGTTTCAAACAGCAGGCGGTTGATATACATGGCATGCCAGTTGGCAACCTGCTGCGCCAGTTCTGTATTGGCAGCAAACATCTGCCCGAATTGTTCCTTGGTAAATTCAAGTACCTGCATATCGCTTAAGGCTTCGGTTACAAGCGAAAGTTCAATTTTAAAATCGCAGGTATGGTAACCGGGAAAAACTGTGCCTGCGCCGTGAAAGCTGATGATTTTACGGCGGCCGTTTTCATGGTCGGCATAGTTCATTGCTGCGCCGCTTATAATATAATGGAACAACCGGTGCGGCTGACCGGGCTGCCACAGGTATTCGCCTTTGCGGAACTGCTTTTTTAAATGGGGCTGCGTAAGAAAATAATTGTAAAAGCGGGAAAATTCTCCGCAGAAAAAATAACGCGGTATCAGCATTTTGATGCCTCCGGTAAATATTGTTACTTAAATTGTAGCACGGCGGCAAAGTATGGTAAACATAAAACGGGAGGGATTTTTTATGCAGTACAAATGCAGAGTAACAGTTATTGACAAAAAATGTTTTGATGATTACCAAAAGCAATATTTGGCAGATCCCAAAAGCGGCGCCTGCCCGTTTTATCATGTAGGCGATGAGTTTATTTTTGAGCGTTACGGCGGTGAAGATACTTTCTGGCGTGCGGGCAGCGGTTCCCAATGTGCCGAAGCGTGGGACTGCATCAGCCGCTATGTTTATACTGCGTTGCAGGGCGGCAGCATTATGCGCGGCTGGACTAATGATGAGCATATGATGATTGCTTGCTGCAATGACGGCACGAGGCCGGTAATTTTTAAAATTGAGCGCCTTGATTATCTGGTGGTTAAAATTGAAGGCATGGTTTGCGAAAACTGTGCTGCCAAAGTAGAAAGTGCGCTGGCGCAGATTGCCGGAGTTACAGGCGTAAAAGTACGCCTTGATAAAAAATGGGCAGAGGTTTACTGCGATAAAAACGCTGCCCCGGATGAAAATGCATTAAAGCAGGCAGCAGAATCTTGCGGCTATAAAGTTATAGGCATTGATTAAAAATAAAAAACAGCATAAAAACAACGGCAGCGGTTTTAAACTGCTGCCGTTTTGCTATTTTCTCATTAATTGTTCAAGCTCTGATGTTTCTGAGGCATAGCCTAACACATATAAGGTATCGCCGCTGTGCAGGCGGGTATTGCCTTCGGGGATCAGTTCTTCGTCGCCGCGTTTAACATCTACCAGAAGTGTATGGCGCGGCCAGTTAATTTCGCGCACCAGGCGTCCGTCGGCAGGGCTGCCGGTATCAACGGTAAGTTCAATAATGCTGCGCTCCTGTTCGGCATGGTTGGCTTCCAGTGCCTTGGTGTTCTGCAAAAGGCGCAGCAAAAGTTCTCCGTAAAGCGGTTTGGCCTGCCACAGTTCTGTTGTGGCAAACGCTGTCAGTGATGCCAGTGCCAACGGCAGCAGGTGCAGGAACGAGCCTGTCATTTCCATTACCAGCACGGTGGCGGTAATGGGCGTGCGTACAGATGCCGTAAAAAATGCCGCCATGCAAATGATGATAATGTTTGCTTTATAAGCTGCTGCCAAAAAACTGGCCTGCGTAAACAGGGCGGCGATAACGCTGCCGATGAGCCCGCCGGTAACAAGCGTTGGTATAAATGCGCCGCCGGGCAAACCGCTGCCGAAGGCCAGCAGCGTCAGCACTACTTTGGCGGCGGAAAAAAGCAATAGTACAGTCAGCGGGTAATTGTTGGCGGCAATATCGGTAAGTAAATCGTCGCCGCCGCCCAATGCTTCCGGCAGGTAAAAGCCGACAGCGCTTGTAACGGCAAGCAAGAGAAAATTACTTAAACAGGCGTTATTTAAAAAGCCTGCTTTATAGAGCCTGCCGCTGTTTAAAAGCCCGGCGTTGAACCATAGCCCCAAAATGCCGCAGATAATGCCTGCGGCAATGATTGCCCAGTAATCGTCAAACTGCATCAGTGGCAGTCCGGTAAAATCAAAAACTGTTTCGCGCCCCAGCATAATGCGGCTGACCAGTGTGGCCGCAAGAGAGGCGGAAAGAGCGGGAAAAAGTAATAAGCCGCTGAAATTATGGTTGAGTTCTTCCAGAACAAAAATAACTCCGGCAAGCGGAGCGTTAAAAACAGCTGCCAGTCCTGCCGCCGCGCCGCCGCTTAAAAGATAGCGTTCTTCTACGCGCGGGCGCGCTAAAAGGCGGCTGATGCCCTGCCCGGTTACAGCGCCCATTTGTATGGAAGGGCCTGCCCTGCCCAAAGAAAGGCCGCTGCCTATGGCGATGGCGCAAGCCGTAAATTTAACAAGTAAAATGCGCAGCCAGTGCAGTTTAAAAACACCGGCAATAGCGCCCTTAACCTGCGGGATGCCGCTGCCGGCCGCCTGCGGCTCTGCTTTTTTCAGCCACGCTAAAACTGCGGCAACGGCTAAAAGCGCCAGGCACCACAAAATAACGGCGGCAGGCGTTGCGTCGTCTGCAAATATGCTGTTTTGCAGCATTTGGCGTAAACTGCCTGCGTAAATCAGCGCCAGGCGGAAGATGCTTATAATAAATCCTGCCGCAATGCCGGTAGCAATGCCTTCCATGCACAGGCGCAGACGGAAATAACGGGCATTGTTTAACAGTTTGTAAGTTGTTAAAACCCTCAGCCTTGCGTCCATGCTTCCTCCGTATAATCTCCACGTGCGGTTATTATTTTATAACCGATGCTGCCGACTTCTTCTTTAAGCAGCTGCAGTGCTTCGGCAGCCTCGGCGCCGGTATGCAGTTTGTTATCGTACAGTAAATATTTGCTGCGAACATTGGCCGGCGAAAGGTTGGGCATTATTACGTTGGCTCCTGCCTTAATGCCAAGTACGCGCCCGCCGGGGCAGAGCGTGCCAAGTGCCGTTGTTGCCGGCAGCAAAACGTGCGGAAACAGCAGGCGCAGAACGGCGAGCATCACCAAAGTCAGTTCCACGCTGCCTGCGGGTTCATTTTTAAATGGCGTATCGTGATGCGGAATAAACGGGCCGATGCCAATCATCTGCGGGCGCAGCTTTTGCAGAAACATAAGGTCATCTGCGATGTTTTCTGCGGTTTGGTGCGGTGAGGCGACCATAAAGCCTGCGCCTGCCTGATAGCCAAGTTCTTTTAAAATATACAGGCAGTTTTGCCTGTTGGCGGCAGAAAGTTCCGCCGGGTGAAGTTGGGCATAATGGTTAAAATCTGCCGTTTCGTGGCGCAAAAGATAACGGTCTGCACCGGCATCCTTCCATAATTTGTAAGTTTCGCGGCTGCGTTCGCCGATGGAAAGCGTTACGGCGCAGTCCGGATGGTTTGTTTTAATGGCGCGCACTATGGCAGCGATATCGTTATCGCTGTAAGTATAATCTTCGCCGCCCTGCAAAACAAAAGTGCGGAAGCCAAGCGCGTAACCTGCGCGGCAGCATTCTAAAATATCTTCCTGCGTTAAGCGGTAACGTGCGGCGTTAGTGTTGCTGCGCCGGATGCCGCAGTAGTAACAATCGTTTTTGCAGTAGTTTGTAAATTCAATCAGCCCGCGCACAAAAATATTTTTGCCAAAGCTGCGCTGCGCCGTTTGCCGGGCCAGCGTAAAAAGAAGATCTTTGTGCTGGCTGCCTTCATTAACAAGCTTCAAGGCTTCTTCGCGCGTAAGCGTATGGGTATGGTTAAGTTTTTCTATCAGTAAGGCTGTATTCATAATAATCTCCTTTAAACATCTTTATTATATCATTCTGCCCTGCGCTGTTCCATAAATATAGCAGGATTTTCATGCTTTATGGCGAAGTTTATAATATTAATTTAATGTTGATTTTCCGCTGAACGTAATGGAGGCAAAGAAAATAAAATGTTTGATAAGGTTTTGCTGGCTACTGATTTAAGCGAAGAAGCCGATGGGCTGCTGAATTGTTTTTACAGTTTATGCCCTGATGTTGATACCGCTATTGCGGTTGCACATGTGTTTAAGGATAAGGATGATGCCCGCCCGGACAGCAGCGCCTTTAAGAAGGTGCAGAGCCGTATGCGTGCGCTTGTAACTGAACTGCGCCGTGCCGGTTATGAAGATGCGCGGGAAATTTACCGCAGCGGCGAAGTTTTTGAGGAGCTGACAGATATTGCCGAAAAAGAGGACGCCGGTCTTGTGATGGTAGCTTCTCACGGCAAGGGCTTTTTTAAGAGCGCGCTTTTGGGCAGCACTACTTTTGATTTGGCGCGTGCTACCGACAGGCCGCTGTTTGTATCTAAACCGGTGGAAAACGATGCCGAAGAAATGCTGCAAAAAAATTTGCTGCACCGTATTCTGGTGCCGACCGATTTTTCGCTGAAATCTTTATCGGCGTTGGATGTTATCCGCATGCTGCGCGAACATATTAATGAAGTTGTATTTGTACATGTTGTTGAACGCAGCCGCAGCCAGTCTGATTTAGATGATAAAATGCTCACGGCAGGCCGCCGCTTGCAGGAACTGGTTGATGAAATGAAAATTTTCGGCATTGAAGCTACCTACCATGTTCGTAAGGGCGCAGCTTCCAAAGAAATTTTGCGCATTGCCGAAAAAGAAGACGTTTCGCTGATTGTTATGGCTAAAACAGGCGCTGGTCTGGTTAAGGGCTTGGTAATGGGCAGCACGGCGCAGAATGTAACTTTAAACGCTGAGCGCTCGCTGCTTTTGCTGCCGCCGGAAAATGCAGCGGAAGAATAAAGAAAATTTAACGCAAAATACTTGACAATTTAGAAAAATACAGATATACTGTTACTTGCGGCTGATGCCATAGCCGCAAGTTTTCTTTTGCGGCGACAATTTAATAAAAACCTACATTTTCAACACGGAGAGATGACCGAGTGGTTGAAGGTGCACGCCTGGAAAGCGTGTGTACGGGAAACCGTACCGAGGGTTCGAATCCCTCTCTCTCCGCCACTTAAAAACTTGCCGCGTAAGCGGTTTTTTTATTACTTCTTTGCAGGGCTGCAGATGGCGGGTCCTGCGCAATGAAAGCCCGTGAACCGTGTCAGGACCGGGAGGGAGCAGCACTAAGCGGATACTTTTATGTGCCGCAGGGGTGCCTGCCCCTGCAGCCCGCCGGGAAAATAAAGAAAAAAGAGCTGCCGCCCCAAGGGGCGGCGGCTCTTTTTTTGTCATCGGTCGACGATTGCTTCCCTGCACACAAGAAGGCCCCAGATGCG
>USHB01000002.1 GCA_900554395.1 uncultured Phascolarctobacterium sp. | reverse complement strand
AGAAACAAACATTTAAATATATTTGTTAAAATGGTATTATTATATTTGACTATAATTTTATCGCAGATTATTTATATAAAATTTAATAAACTATAAATTTTATTTCTGCTTTAGATTGAGTTAACTATTTTATACCGAAAACAAATTACGAAAGAAGGTTATTTATGCTTAAAAATATAAGTATGCCTGTCATAGCACTGGCACTTGGGCATATGGTTACGGATTTGCAGGCAGGGGCTTTGCCGATTGTGCTGCCGCATTTAAAAGAACTGTTTGCTTTAAGTTATTCACAGCTTGCGTTTATTGTTTTAACGCAAAATATCACTTCCTCGGTTATTCAGCCGTTATTTGGTTATATTACCGATAAAAAATCCTTGCCAGCGATGCTGCCGTTTTGTGCGGCAATGGCAGGTGCGGGTTTTGCATTAATCGGCTGGGTGCCGGCGTATGCGTTGTTAATGTGCACAGTTGTAATAATTGGTGTTGCCAGTGCAACTTATCATCCGCAGGCATCTAAAACTACCAATTTCTTAAGTACTGATAAAAATAAAGCTGCCAATATGGGCATTTTTTCTCTTGGCGGCAACGCAGGCATGGCAGCAGGTTCATTGCTGATGGCATTTTTATTGACTTTGCCGGGCGGGCTGCATAATACTATGTATTTTATTTTGCCTGGATTGCTTGTTTTCGGTTTAATGATGAAATATATGCCGGAATATAAGCGTGTAAATCTTGAACATAATTTGCGTGTGCAGGCAGCTAAAAAAAGCGGTGTTGTGCAAAAAATTCCCTATGCAGGATTGGCTTTTGTATTGTTATTTATTTTTTTGCGTTCAACAATACACACAGGCCTTTCTACATATTTGCCGTTATTTTTTATTAACTTCCGCCAGGCGGATTCTACTTTTGCAGGAATGCTGGTATCGTTTTTCCTCTTAGGAGGAGTGGCAGGGACTTACATTGGCGCTGTTTTAAGTGATAGGCTTGGCGCACGCCGCATAATATTAGGTTCTGTGCTGTGCAGTATACCTGCTATCTGGCTTATTGCCAATGTTACTATGCCTGCTGCGGTGCTTGCCGCTGTGGCTTTAGCAGGTTTTTCCATTATCGGTTCTTTTGCCACTACAACTATTCTGGCGCAGACTATGCTGCCAAATAATGTCGGCATGGCTGCCGGGCTTACAATTGGTTTCAGCGTAGGCATGGGCGGCTTTGGCGTTACTATTTTAGGCTTTTTGGCAGATTATTACGGGCTGCCGTTTGTAATGGGCTTAATAACAATGCTGCCGGTGCTTGCCGCCGTTGTAGCGTTTAAAATTCCCATTCCGGAACAAATGCGCAGATAAGGAGATTGTATATGAGCGATTATAAAAAAGGGCTTGCCTGCGGACTTAGTGCATATATTTTGTGGGGTATTCTGCCGGTTTATTGGAAATTGCTGGAACAGGTGCTGCCGTTTGAAATATTATCCAGCCGTTTTATCTGGTCTTGTATATTTGTAGCGTTTTTAATTATCATACAAAAGAAATTACCGGTGTTTATTACCGAAGTTAAAACTGTGTTCAGCACCTTTAAAACCGGTGCAGCAATGATAGCGGCAGGTGTTGTTATCAGCATCAACTGGGGCTCTTTTATCTGGGCGGTTAATAATGGGCATATTGTGGAAACAAGCATGGGTTATTATATTAATCCGCTGGTAAGCGTATTGTTTGGCGTTATATTTTTACGTGAGCGTTTAAACAAAATGCAGTTGCTGGCAGTGCTGTGCGCATGTGTTGGTGTTGGCAGCATGGTATGGAGTTTTGGGAAATTGCCATGGGTATCGCTTACTTTGGCAATCAGTTTTGCGTTGTACGGTTTAATTAAAAAAGTTCTGCCGGTTTCCAGTTTAACCAGCATTATGCTGGAGACATTAATCATTACTCCCATAGCGTTAGCTTATGAATATATGCTGTGGCAGCAGGGTTTATCTTTTTATGCAGGCGGTAATGCGCAGGTGCTGATGCTTTTGGCAGGCGCAGGTGTAGTTACGGCAATACCGTTGTTATTGTTTACTGCCGGTGCCAAACTGCTGCCGCTGAAAATTATCGGCTTTTTGCAGTATATATCACCGACCTTAACATTGCTGCTGGGCGTGTTTGTTTATGGTGAACCGTTTACAGCCCAGCATTTATTAGCGTTTGGGTGGATTTGGGGAGCTTTGTTTTTATTTGTTGTTTCCCAGCTGCGGAGTAATTAAACAGTTTGTTGTAATTGTGTAAAACTCTTGTAAAAATAAAACAAGCATATATTTAGTGGTTCTGTAAGTTATCCTCAATAAGCAAAAAGTTATCAACAAAATGTTGATAATATGTTGAAAACTGTGGAAAAGTTTTGTGCAGTTCTGTATAAATGCTAAAAAATGTGTAGAAAAAAGTAAGTATAACTTTTTTAGTTCGTAAAACTGTGGAAAACTATGTGTAAAATGTCGATAACTTAACAACTTTTTTAATACTCGTTTACCACAGCATCTTGTGTTAGTTATGTATTTTGCACGTTGCTTTTGCAAAGCGTATTTTGTAGGCATTTGTTTTTTTGCTTGCAGAAACTGAGTTTTTTGGCGATAATATATAAAGATGAAAAAGAATATTTATCATGGAGGCATTTTAATGGCTATAAAACAGGTAACTGCCGTACAGGCAATGGAAGAATTTTCTTGCGGTAAAATTTTACCCGCATCTTTAAATGAAATGCAGGGCTCGTGGCTTGCTCTTGCCGATACGGCAGAAGGCAGGGTATTGGTATGTGCTTATAAAAATGAGTGCCAGCCGGCAGCATTGTTTGTTAAAAAAAGCAGCGGCAAAGTTAATGATTTAACTGTTGATGTAATGGAACTTAACCCGAACAATGCAGCCGTTGTGCGCCGTTATTTAAAATGGAGCGCGCCGCAGGCACAGAACGGCAAAGGCATAAGCATTGCTTTCAGCGATTGGCTGGGTGTAGCAGCCGCCTATGCCGCACCGCAGTTTAAACTGCGTCAGGCGCGTCCGGTACTGGTAGATTATGCTGCTGCCAATGCAGATATTTTAAAACGCAACTTTTTGGAAGCTGTTGATACTGCAACCTGGGGCGTTTTGGAACTTGGCTATAAAGAAGGCTACGGCGCCAATGCAGCAGGGCTGACAACCGAAGAAGAAATTGTAAAGGCGCTTCTTTACGGTTACAGCATGATTGGTTTTGACTGCAGCGCTAAAATCGACACTAAAATTGAAGCTATGAGCGCTGATGAAGTTGCCGCAAAATATAACGAATTACCGGAAGAATTCCGCAATGCCATGAAAGCATCTTATCTGGAGGCTGATTTTAAAGCCGGTGATACTGTTGTGCATTTTGAGCCGGAAGTTTTGCAGCGTATAGTTTTGGAATTTGGCGAAGCTATTATGCACACCCAGTATATTTATAATACTTATTTAAACAATACTCCGTGGGATATTGATTTTGAACTTAAACTTGCTAAACCAGACAAATTAATGACTCCGCAGGAACTTTACCTTATCAGCAATGAATTGCAGCGCAACGGAATTAAAATGGCATCTATGGAACTGGATGCAGGCAAAGCCGCAGCAGAACCTGAAGGAATGAAAGTATACGGAGAAATTGCTGCTACCTTCGGTTACAGGCTGAGCCTGTTTAATGCCGATTTGTATGCATCGGCGCCGGGCGCGCTGGCAAAAGCCATGAAAGGGCAGGTTTGCCTGAAAATGGGCAATTTATTATGGCTGTGCGCATTGGATGTAGTAAAAGAAAAAGATGCGGCACTGATGCAGCAAATGCAGGATTTTGCAGGCTTGCCGGAATTTACCGGAGCTGAACTTTTGCCGGCTGGCGAAGCTGCCTGCGCATGGGCACTGGCCTATAAAAAATTGCTGACGCCGGAAGCAGGCTTTGCTGCCAAAATTAAAAAGGTGCTTGCCGATAACGCGGCAGCCTATAAAGAAGCTGTTGAAAAAGCAGTGGGCGCAGTTTTGAAAGAACTGTAAAAATTTTAAATTCAGCTTGCAAAACGTCAAAGCTGATGATATAATACTTAAGCGTGTATTGATATAGATACATTCCCCTGCTCCCGAACGGGGGCCAAAGTCCAAAGGAGGAGGTGATTTCGTGAACAATTACGAAGTCATGTACATCGTTAAACCGGTTGTAGAGGAAGAAGCATTTGAAGCTGTTGTAGCTAAATTTGAAAACCTCATTACTGCTAACGGTGGTACTGTAGAAAAAACCGACCGCTGGGGCAAAAAACGCCTCGCTTATGAAATCCAGGATTTCACCGAAGGTCAGTATGTACTCGTAACTTTCAGCGCAGAACCCAAAGCTGTTAAAGAACTTGACCGTGTAATGAAAATTACCGACGAAGTTATGCGCCACATGGTTATTAAAAAAGGCGAGTAATCCGGAGGTAACATTAAGTTATGAACAAGATTATCTTAATGGGCCGCTTAACGCGTGACCCGGAAGTGCGTTATACCACTACCGGCAAGGTTGTATGCCAGTTTACGCTTGCGGTTGACAGGCCTTTTACTAATCAGGATGGGCAACGTGAAGCCGATTTTATCAACATTGTAGTATGGGGTAAAATCGCAGAATTATGCGGGAACAGCCTTATGAAAGGACAAAGGGCGCTTGTTGAAGGACGTTTGCAGCTCCGCAGCTATGATGCCAAAGACGGCGGCAAACGTTATGTTACTGAAGTAATTGCCAATAGCGTAGAATTTATCGAACGCAAGGGTTATACTCCGAGCAACGGCGGCGCACCTGAAAGCGGCAGAAGTGATATGGAATCCTTCGGCTCGCAGGTTCCTTTTGATGAGGAAATCCCATTTTAACAAGGAGGGTTTAAGCGAATGAAACGCGAAAGAGGCAGAAGACCGAGAAGAAAAGTTTGCAGCTTCTGTGTTGATAAAGTTGAAGAAATCGATTATAAGGACGTAGCTAAACTGCGCCGTTATATCACCGAACGCGGCAAAATTTTACCGCGCCGTATTTCCGGCAACTGCGCAAAACATCAGCGTCAGATGACCACTGCAATTAAACGCGCACGTAACGTAGCTTTGCTGCCGTTTACCTGCGAATAATATGCACGGCTTTTAAGCCGCTGCTGAATCAGCAACGAATCCCTTTTATTGTGATGCCACAGTAAAAGGGATTTTTGTTTATGAAGCGGAAAGGAGGAAATAAATGAAGGGCAAGATAAAATTTATTTCACGCGAAGCAAAAAAGAATGCAGATGCAGTTTTTACGGCAGCAGCCGCAAAAGAGGCGTGGGAATTTCATAAAACTTTATCTGAATATAAGGAGACTCCCCTGGTAAATTTAAAAGAACTTGCCAGACTGCTTGGTGTTTCAGAAATTTACGTTAAAGATGAGAGCAAGCGTTTTGGGCTTAACGCCTTTAAGGTTTTGGGCGGCAGTTATTCCATCAGCCGCTATATGCAAAAGGCAGGAAGCTGCAATACTTTTGTTACGGCAACAGATGGCAACCATGGTCGCGGAGTTGCCTGGGCGGCACAAAAAATGCACTGCCGCTGCGTGGTATATCTGCCAAAAGGCAGCGCGGCAGAGCGCGTTGAAAATATTAAAGCGCTTGGGGCAGAAGCCTTTGTTACAGATTGGAATTATGACGATACTGTAAGGTTTGCCTGCCGTCAGGCAGAAAAAAACGGCTGGGCTTTGGTGCAGGATACTTCATGGGACGGCTATGAAGAAATACCGCAGTGGATTATGCAGGGCTATACAACTATGGGCTGGGAAATAGCCCACCAGCTTAAAGCTGCGCCGACGCATGTTTTTCTGCAGGCAGGCGTAGGCGCAATGGCCGGCGCTATGTGCGGATTTCTGGCTGATTATTATGGAAATAACTGCCCTGTTATTACCATAGTTGAGCCTGATAAGGCAGATTGCATTTTCCGCACTGCTGAAGCCGATGACGGCAGGCTGCATAAAGTAGGCGGCAGCCTTGCGACAATGATGGCCGGGCTTGCCTGCGGTGAACCTTGCCCTTTGGGCTGGGAACAGATAAGGGCGCATGCAGGTTATTATGCTTCCGTGCCGGATGAAATTGCGGCTGAAGGCATGCGTGTGCTTGGCAATCCGGCGGGTGAAGATACTAAAATTATTTCGGGAGAAAGCGGCGCCGTTACGCTTGGCTTTGTGTATGAAATGCTGAATAATCCAGAACTTGCAGATATAAAAAAGGCCTTGAAACTTGATAAACAATCTAAAATTTTATGTATTTCAACGGAAGGCGATACCGACAGAGCAAATTACCGCCGTATTGTCTGGGACGCTGTTAAATAATTTATATGTTTTTGAAAACCAGTTTAAAAGTAAATCCCCTGTGCTGTAAAAGAGCGGCAGGGGATTTATTTTTTTCGGAGCAGTATTTTAAGCAATAAATTGCTTGTGGCACTATGTGTTTTCCAAAAACACAAGGCAAAATGTGTGCTTTTATAATATACTAAAATCTATTTGACAAAAACAAAAATAAAAAACTTACAAAAATTAACAAAAATGCTGAAAAAATATTGAAAATTTGTATGTAAAATTAAAAAAATCATTGACAAAAATGTAAAAAATTATTACAATGGTGAACAAGATAGTTGCAGGGCAGTTATTAGAGCATGAGGGGAGAGGCCTGGCTGCCCATAGCGGCATAATAATTATTTAAACGAAAAGGGGAAAGACAAATGAACAAATGGAAAAAGTTTACAAGCGCCTGTCTGGTTGCTGCATTAAGCACCGCGCTTCTGGCAGGCTGCGGCGGAGAGAAGAAACAGGAAGCTGCCAACGCTAACAGCTATGTTATCGGCGCAAGCTTCGAGCTGACCGGCAATGTTGCCAACTACGGCAAATCAACCCTGAGCGGTTTGAAACTTGCCGTTGACCAGGTTAACAAAGCTGGCGGCGTTAATGGCAAACAGCTTGTTGTTGTTGAAAGCGACAATAAATCCGAGCCTGCTGAATCCGGCAACTCCGTAACCAAACTTATTACTCAGGATAAAGTTGTGGCTGTTGTAGGTCCTGCTACCAGCGGCTGCGTTGCTGCTGCTACTCCGGTAGTAACCTCCAATAAAATTCCTCTGATTGCTCCTTGCGCAACCGCGCCGGCAATTACCGTTGATAACGGCACTGTTAGGGAATTCATTTTCCGCGCCTGCTTTATCGACCCGTTCCAGGGCCGCGTGATGGCAGAATTTGCTGACAAAACTCTGGGCGTTAAAAACGTAGCAGTTCTTTATGATGCTTCCAGCGATTATTCCAAAGGCCTTGCTGAAGTATTTGAAAAAACTTTGAATGAAAAAGGCGGCAAAGTAGTTGCTAAAGAAGCTTTCCTTGCTAAAGACATCGATTTCAAATCTGCTTTGACCAAAATTAAAGCTGCCAATCCAGAAGCAATCTACATCCCGGGCTACTATGAAGAAGTTGCCAAAATCATTAAACAAACCCGTGAACTTGGCTTGAATGTTCCTCTTATCGGTTGCGACGGCTGGGACAGCCCGAAACTTGTTGAAATTGCCGGTGCAGAAGCTTTGAACAACACTTACTTCTCCAGTGCATTCTCCGTTCAGGATAAAACCGAATCCGTACAGAAATTTATCTCTGATTACAAAGCAATGTATCAGAAAGACCCGGACATCTTCTGCATGCAGGGTTATAACGCAGGCCTTGTTCTTGCCGATGCTTTGAAACGTGCCGGCGATGGTGCTGACGGCACCAAACTGGCAGCAGCTATTGCAGCAACCAAAGATCTTCCGGTTGCAAGCGGCACTTTAACCTATGATAAAGACCATAACCCGATTATCGCTGCTATCATCATTGAAATGAAAGACGGCGTACAGAGCTTTAAAGAAAAAATCAGCCTGTAATTAATGATTTGTAATTAAATATTTTGTAGTTATGTAGTTTATTGTAGCCCGGAAACTTGTGTTTCAGGTTTCCGGGCTATTTTAAAAATAAAATGAGGTATCAAATGAGGGGGAACTAAATATGAAAAAGGTATCCAAGGTACTATCAGCACTAATTTGCGCTTCGCTGTTAACGGCAGGGCTTACAGGCTGCGGCGGCAAGGAAAGCACCAATACCATTAAAATTGGCGGCAACCTTGAACTTACGGGAGGCAGCGCAACTTTCGGCATCTCTTCTAAAAATGCCATTGAGTTAGCCTTTAAAGAGATAAATGAAAAAGGCGGCGTTAACGGCAAAAAATTAGAACTGGTAGCAGCGGATAATAAATCTGAAGCTGCGGAAGCTGCCAATGCTATGCAGAAGCTGATTTCGCAGGATAATGTTGTGGCGGTTATCGGGCCGAACCTTTCTTCTTCGGTAATTGCGGCATCAGCCATCAACAACGGCTCCAAGGTGCTTGATATTACGCCGATGGGCACCAACCCGAACATTACGGTTGACCCTGCCACCGGCAAAACCAAAGAGTTCAACTACCGCACCTGCTTTATTGACCCGTTCCAGGGCACGGTAATGGCAGCTTTCGCCAAAAATGACCTTGGCGTTGGCAAGGCGGCTATTCTGATTGATAATTCTTCCGATTATGCCAAAGGATTATCTCAGTTCTTCAAAGAGAACTTTGAGAAAAACGGCGGCGTTATTACGGCAGAAGAATCTTATCTGCAAAAGGATACCGATTTTAAAGCAACTTTAACAAAAATTAAAGCTACGGCTCCGGACTTTTTATATGTGCCCGGCTATTATCAGGAAGTAGGCCTGATTGTTAAACAGGCACGCGAACTTGGCATGAATATGCCGATTGCCGGCGGCGACGGCTGGGACAGTGCAAAGCTGCCTGAAATTGCAGGCGCGGCATCACTGAATAATACTTATCTTTCCAGCCTGTATTCGCCAGAAGATGCTTCGGAGATTAATAAAAATTTTGTAGCGGCTTACGAAAAAGCGTATGGTGCCAAACCGGACGTTTTTGCAGCTCTCGCTTATGATTCGGCACTGCTTGTTGCAGAAGCGATTAAAAATGCCGGCAGCGAAGAACCTGCAAAAATTAATGAGGCGATGGCAAAAATTAACGGTTTTACCGGCGTATCCGGCAGTGTAACTTTTGATGCGCAGCACAACCCGGTTAAGAGCGCCGTAATTTTGGAATATAAAGACGGCGTGCAGTCTTTAAAAACCAAAATTAACCCCTGATAGGCAGTAAATTAATTTGTTGTAACAGAAAGGCTGCGGTTTGGCCACAGCCTTTCTGCCTTTTAACTTTGCTGCATGATTTGGTAAAATTGCCAATGTTTTAAAATTTTACAGACTGGAGGAAATGTTTATGGATATGGGTTCGTTTCTGCATCAATTTTTGCAGCAGCTCATCAACGGTATATCCCTGGGTAGCATTTATGCGCTGATTGCCCTCGGTTATACAATGATTTACGGCATCCTTAAACTCATAAACTTTGCCCACGGCGATATTTACATGCTGGGCGCTTATTGTGGGTTTGTTGCCACCACAATGCTGGGCATGTCATTTGTTCCGGCAATTATCTTTTCAATGGCGTGTGCAGCGGTTGCAGGCATTATTATTGAACGCATTGCCTACCGCCCGATGCGCAATGCGCCGCGTATCGCAATATTAATTACCGCTATCGGCGTATCGTTTTTGCTGGAATACGGCATGATGCTGATTGCCACCCCGCAGCCGCGTACTTTCCCGGCTGTATTTGCTGCCGATGTTTATAATATTGGGCCTCTGGTTATTAACAGCCAGCAGATAGTAATCCTCGTAAGCGCAATTATTTTAATGGCTATTCTTACTTATATCGTGCAGTATACCAAAATCGGCAAGGCCATGCGCGCGGTATCTTTTGATACTGATGCTGCAAGGCTGATGGGCATTAATATCGACCGCGTTATTTCCGCAACTTTTGCTCTCGGCTCTGCCCTGGCAGCGGCCGGCGGCGTGCTGGTAGGCATTTATTATAACTCTATCGACCCTCTGATGGGCATGGTGCCAGGCATTAAAGCCTTCGTTGCTGCTGTACTCGGCGGTATCGGCATTATTCCGGGCGCAATGGTTGGCGGCATTATCCTCGGCGTTGTAGAAGCAATGGTCAGCGGCTTTATTTCTTCTACTTTCCGCGATGCAGCCGCATTCGGTATTTTAATTATTATCCTTTTGTACAAACCTGCCGGCATCTTCGGCAAAAATGTACGCGAGAAAGTGTAGGTGGCAGCTATGAATTTTCTTCGTAAATCTGATTTAAAAAGAATAGTAGCCTGCGCCATTTTGTTTGCCGCAGTGCAAGGCATGCTGTTTGCCGAAATTATCGGCCCGTTCTGGGAACTGAACATTGTCCTTATCTGCATTAATATTATTCTGGCGGTAAGTTTAAACCTTATTAACGGTTATACAGGCCAGTTCTCTATCGGCCATGCCGGATTTTTGGCCGTTGGCGCTTATACCGGCGCTATTATGACTGTAAAACTGGGCTTCCCGTTTGAAGCTGCTCTTGTAGTCGGTACCGTAGCAGCAGGCTTTTTGGGATTTTTGATTGGCCTGCCTACTTTAAGGCTGAATGGCGACTACCTGGCTATTGCTACTTTGGGCCTTGGTGAAATTATCCGTATCTGCATCCTCAACATTGATTATGTAGGCGGCGCTTCCGGTTTGATGGGCATTCCCCGTTTAACCACATTTGCCTGGGTGTTCTGGATTATGATTTTTATCATTTTCTTTATTAAAAACTTTAAAAATTCGTCCTTTGGTCGCTGCTGCCTTGCTATCCGTGAAAACGAAATTGCAGCGGACACCATGGGCATTGATACCACTAAATACAAAGTAATGGCCTTTACTTTGGGCGCAGCCTTTGCCGGTACGGCAGGCGTACTGTTTGCGCATTATTTTTACATTGCGCATCCTGCGTCCTTCACCTTTATGCGTTCGTTCGATATTCTGACAATGGTTGTTTTGGGCGGCCTTGGTTCTATGACCGGTTCCATTACCGGCGCTATCCTGCTGACCTTTATTTCTGCATACCTGGCAGAATATCCGGAATGGCGCATGATTATTTATTCCGCAACTATGATTATCCTTATGCTGCACCGTCCGCAGGGATTGTTCGGCAATAAGGAATTAAGCCTGAAAATGTTTGGCATAGGAGGTGGCAAAGATGGAAGAACTGCTGAAAGTAAATGATATCTCCATGGTTTTCGGCGGTTTGCGAGCCGTCTCCAATTTTAACATGGTCATCAACAAGGGCGAACTTATTGGCCTTATCGGCCCTAACGGCGCCGGCAAAACCACTGCCTTCAACATGATTACCGGTGTTTATACGCCGACCGAAGGCGAAATTATTTTTAACGGACAGCGCACCAGCGGCAAAAAATCCTATCAGGTAACGCAGCTTGGCATGGCGCGCACATTCCAGAATATCCGCCTGTTCTCCGAACTTTCTGTTATTGATAACGTAAAAGTTGCCTATAACATGCATGTTAAATACGGTTTGCTGGAAGCTATCGGCCGTTTCGGGCGTTATTTTACCGAAGAAGAACAGATTACCGAAAAGGCAATGGAACTTTTAAAAATCTTCCATTTGGAAGATAAAGCTGATGAGCTTGCCAAAAACCTGCCTTACGGCGAACAGCGCCGTTTGGAAATTGCCCGCGCGCTGGCAACAGAGCCTAAACTACTTTTGCTGGACGAACCGGCAGCAGGCATGAACCCGCAGGAAACCAAAGAACTGATGGAACTTATCCGCTGGATTAGGGAAAAGTTTGATTTGTCCATTCTTTTGATTGAACACGATATGGGGCTTGTTATGGGCGTATGCGAACGCATTTATGTTTTGGAATATGGCATTTGCATTGCTAACGGCACGCCGGACGAAATTAAGCACAATAAACGTGTTATTGAAGCATATCTTGGTGAGGAGGTACTGTAATGTTAAAAGTCAACAATATTGATGTATACTATGGTGCCATTCACGCCATTAAAGATGTGAGCCTTGAAGTGCCTGACGGAGAGATTGTAACGCTTATCGGTTCTAACGGCGCAGGCAAAAGCACTACGCTGCATACCATATCCGGGTTAATCAAGCCGAAAAACGGCAGCATTATTTTTGAAGACAGGGATATTGTAGGCGTGCCTGCACATAAAATTGTAGGCATGGGTCTTTGCCAGGTTCCGGAAGGGCGCCACGTTTTTGCCAATATGACCGTTATGGAAAACCTTGAACTTGGCGCTTATCTGCGCAGCGATAAAGCAGGCATTGCAGAAGATTTGGAAAAAATCTTCCAGAAATTCCCGCGCCTTCTGGAACGTAAAAACCAGATTTCCGGTACTCTCTCCGGCGGCGAGCAGCAAATGCTTGCCATGGGACGCGCGCTGATGAGCCGTCCGCGCCTTTTATTGCTGGATGAGCCTTCCATGGGTCTTGCCCCGTTGCTTGTTAAGGAAATTTTTAATATAATAAAAGAAATAAATGAAAGCGGCACCACGGTGCTTCTGGTAGAACAGAACGCCAACATGGCGCTTTCCATAGCCGATAAGGCGTATGTACTGGAGACCGGACGTATAGCGCTTGCCGGTACGGCGCAGGAGCTTGCCAGCAGCGAAGCAGTCCGCAAAGCATATTTGGGCGGCTGATGCCACAAGGGAGGATTTACAATGTTAGTCAAAGAGTTTATGTCTAAAGACGTTGTTACCATTACCGAAGATAAAAACATGCTGGAAGTAAGGGAGTTAATGCGCAGCGCCGATAAACGCCGTTTGCCGGTTATTGATGATATTAACCGTGTGCGCGGCATTATTACCGATGCCGATGTAAGCCGCACTTCTCCGACTGACGCAACAACACTTTCGCGTTACGAAGCCAACTATCTTCTGGGAAAGCTGAAAGTACGCGACGTTATGACGAAAAACGTAATTACCGTGCATGAAGATTCCGGCGTTGAAGATGCCGCTTACCTGCTGTATAAAAACAAAATCAATGCCCTGCCGGTTGTAAATGACGAAAACAAACTGTGCGGCATTATTACCGACAGCGATATTTTCCGTTCTTTCGTTGATATTATGGGCCTGGCACGCACAAGCACCCGCATTACCATTGACGTGACCGATAAAGTTGGCGTGATTGCCGATATCGGCGCAATGTTCCGTGATAACGGCATTAATATCATCAGCATTGTGGCTAAACCGGAAACCGATGTTAAAACCGAACTTACCATCCGCGCCGAACTTGGCGGCAAGGGTTTGGAAATTATCGAACAGCTCCGCGAAGCAGGCTATTATGTAACGGACATTACCAACGTAAAAAGCAGAGGCTGAAATGGAACCGAAAAGTTTTAAAGTAGGCGATGTGGTAAGAATGAAAAAACCGCATCCCTGCGGCAGCTATGAATGGGAAATTTTGCGTACAGGCATGGATTTCGGCATTAAATGCCGGGGCTGCGGGCATTTTGTAATGCTGGCGCGCCCCAAATTTGAAAAAGCCGTAAAAACGATAGTAACGGCTGAGAAATGACGATGAAGACGGTATGTTAGCATACCGTCTTTTCATTGTTCATAGATAATTTACAAGGCAAGGCAGGAAAATACCGCCATGCGCAGAAAAATATCTAAGTGTGGAAAAGAGGTATTTTATGAAGCCGGCGGAAAAACTTGCAAACGTAATAGAAAACAGCCTTTCCGGTCATCAGCCGCAGCTTGACCGTGACGATAATTTATGGGACGCTGCCGTTTTGCTGCCTTTGGTTAATACGTCGGAGGGCATCAGCATTTTGTTTGAAGTGCGCGCCGCAAAACTCGGCTGGCAGCCGGGCGATGTGTGTTTTCCGGGCGGCAGGGCAGAATGCAGCGACGATAGTTTTGCTGCAACGGCGCTGCGCGAAACCTGTGAAGAACTCGGCCTTGCCAGAGAGCAGGTGCGTATCATTGGCGGGCTTAACTACCTTGTAACGCATATGGGCCCTGTTATCCACCCTTATGTGGGATATATTGCAGATATAAACAGCATTAATTTTAACAGGGATGAAGTTGACGAAGTGTTTACGGTACCGCTGGCGTTTTTGCTTGCCAATCCTCCCGCGGAAGCTAATATGCAGCTTGCAAACAAAGCCGGAGATGATTTTCCGTTCCGCCTTTTGCCACGCCAGCCGCGCGACTGGCATAAACGTAAAGGCTATAAAGTTTATTTTTATGAATACGGCGGCCATGTAATCTGGGGCTTGACAGCGCGTATTCTGCACGGATTTTTAAACAGGTTTGCCGCAGAACTTAATGCGGCGGCAGAGGGGGAAATAACTTGCTGACATCGCATGTTAAAAAAATACTTGTACTGGCGCTTATTTTAATAGCTGCCGCCAGTTACTGGTCTTATTCGTTTATGGATAACAGCGACAGCCCGCTGGACAATTTAAAAAGGGAAGAACGCCTTGATTTGAAGAAAAACATTGTTGTTTTAGGCGTTGACGAGCGTCCTTCGGAACATGACAGCGGCCGCAGCGATACGCTGTTTGTGGTAATGCTTGATACTGATAATAAAGATGTTTCGCTGCTTTCCGTGCCGCGCGACACAAGGGTAAAAATTCCCGGTTACGGCTGGGATAAAATTAACCACGCCTTTGCTTTTGGCGGCCATAAACTGACGCAGGAAACCACGGAAGAGCTTTTGGGCATCCGTATCAACAACTATGTAATGATTGATTTTAAAGGCTTTAAGGGCCTTGTGGATGCTATTGGCGGCGTAGATATTGAAGTTGAAAAGCCCATGAGCTATTATGACGAGTGGGACGGCTTTACTATTGACCTTGCCCCAGGCATGCAGCATATGGACGGCGAAAAGGCAATTCAGTATGTGCGCTACCGTGACGAAGAAGGCGACATTGGGCGTATCAGACGCCAGCAGAAATTTTTGCGCGCCGTTTATGATAAAGTGACATCGGTGGAAATTATTCCCAAACTGCCGGCTTTGGTGGAACAGGCAAATAAAATGGTTGATACCGATTTATCACTGGGCGATATGATGGATTTGGCGCAGGCGCTGAGCGGCATGATGAATAAACATGGCGGACTGCATGCGGCAATGGTTCCCGGCCTGCCGGAATATATCGACGGCGTTAGTTACTGGATTCCGGATATTACCGATTTGCGCAGCCTGATGGCAGAAATGCAGGGCGCAGAGATGAGCGAACGTTACCGTAGCGGCGCTGAACGCATGGAAGCTGAATATATCCGCAACCTTGAACGCGCCAAAAAAGAAATTGAAGACGAACTGAACGGCGTTACTGATGAAGAAAAAGATGAAGAAGTAAAAGACGCTGATAAAGACGATGAAGAAATAAAAGACAGCGATAAAAAAGAAGAACGTAAAGATAAAAAAGCTGCGGCTAAAAACAGCAAAAAGTCTGACGAAGATAAAAAATCTTCCGGCAGCAAACGTAGCGCTAAGCAGGCCGCGCAGGAATTTGCCGGCGATGTGAACAACAAGAGCGCAGAAGTTAGGGAAACACCGCAGCAGAATTACGGCGGCGTAATCCGCGTAGTTGTTATTAACTGCAGCGGAGACCCGGCTAAAGCAGCCAGTGCCCGTGAACGTTTAAGCAATATGGGCATGAGCGTAACGGACGGCGGCAGCGGCAATTTGCGCGAAGAAACGCTGGTTGTATCTACAACCACCAGCGGGCGTGTGGTAACGCGCCTTACAGAAGCGCCTTTTGTGCATGGTATGAGCATCAGCCGTAATCCCGGCGCCGATTATGACGGCATTGTATATGTAGGCAAAGATTATAAATAGCCAAAACTGTTTCATAAGACACAAAATTTAAAGAATTTTATAATTTACCCCTTGCGTATTGTATACAAAAATGTTATACTTAAATCATCAAATAGCCCCTCATTTGGCCCTTCTCGTAAGGGCTTTTTTTTTACCCATTTGGCGGCTTTACAAAAATTTTACTGGTGTTGCGCATTTTAACATTGATGTAATTAAGATATAATAAAAGATAGAGTTTTCAGGTAGGAGTAAAAATATGCTTTACAATGACAGAGCAGCCTTAATTTTGCAGCAGCTGCAATTAAAAAGCAGCATAAAAGTAACGGAAATTGCCAAAATGCTGGGCGTATCGGTAGATACCGTTCGCCGTGATTTAAAAACTTTGGAAGAACAGGGGCAGCTTAAATGCGTGCATGGCGGAGCAAGCCTGCCCGATTATATGTTGGCTTTCAGTAATTTCAGCGGGCGCGAGATAATCCATATCGAAGAAAAACGGCGTGCGGCGCTGAAGGCAGTGGAACATATCCGTTCCGGCAGCGTGATTGCGCTTAATTCAGGCACAACCAATGTTATTCTTGCGCAGGAATTAATTAAACGCTTTACGGATTTAACGGTTATTACCAATAATATTTCAGCAGCCATGGTGCTGATGCAGAACCAGTCGCTGTGTACAGTGGTGCTGGGCGGCGAGTTGGACAGCCTGGAACATTCTACTTATGGCAGCGTGTGTGAGCAGGAATTGCAGAAATATTATCCTGATATGTGCTTTCTTTCCATTAACAGTGTAGATGCCGAAGCGGGCTATACCGATTTCCGTTTTGCGGAAATTGGCGTAATGCAGTTGATGGCGCAGCGCTCAGATAAAGTGCTGGCGGTGATGGACAGCAGTAAACTGAACCGCCGCTCTAAAAAAGTTATAATGCCCAACAGTATGATAGACCTTTTAATTATGGACAGCGTTACACCGGCCCAAAAAGAAAAATACCTGCTTGCAGGCATACATATAGAATAAAATACGGCAAAGAAAACCACAGCATGGAGATTTTCCATAGCTGTGGTTTTTATTTTTTTACAAGGATTTTAAAATTACTTTATTTATATTTGCTTGCAGATTTATGCGGTAAGCGTTATTATAAAACTGTAAAAAACAGCAAATAATTAAAATAATAATGCAAAAAACAGCAAAGGAGTCACGAAATGGCAAAAGAACAAATCAAACTTGTAGTATTTGACTGGGCAGGCACAACAACGGACTTTGGTTCAAAAGCGCCGGTAGATGTGTTTGACAGAACCTTCCGCCAGAAAGGTTTGGAATTTACGCTGGACGAAATTAATGCGCCAATGGGTATGGAGAAAAAGGCGCATATTAAAACTATGCTGGCAACAGAACGCGGCAGCCGGATGTGGAATGAGGTTTACAGCCGCAGCTGGAATGAAGAAGACATTGAAGATGTTTACCAATGCTTTGAAGCCAACCTGCGCACTGTGGTTACGGAATATGCCAAACTCATTCCCGGCGTTAAAGAAACGGTTGACAAGTTGAAAGAGATGGGCTTGAAGATAGGCTCTACAACCGGTTACACCTCTGAAATTATGCAGTACGTTTTACCGGCAGCCAAAAAGCAGGGCTATGAACCTGATTGCGTGGTAACGCCGGACATTACCGAATACAGCCGTCCGACGCCATTTATGGTATTTGAATGTATGCGTCAGTTAAACGTATACCCGCCTAAACTTGTTGTTAAGGCTGGCGATACAGTAATGGACATTCTGGAAGGCAAAAACGCAGGCTGCTGGTCGGTTGGCATTATTAAGGGCAGCAGCGTGGTTGGGTTAAGCGAAGCGGAATATAACGCGGCTGATGCTGAAACATTGGCAGCCTTAAATGCCAGGGCAAGGCAGATTTACCTTGAGGCCGGTGCTGATTTTGTTATTGACGATATTACCGGTCTGCCGGAAGTTATTGAAAAAATTAACGCAGGCTTATAAGCAGGGAGGTACTTTAGTTGGATTGTTATTATAACCCCGTACGCACTTATCTGGGCGCAGGCAGTTTAGCCGTGCTGCCTCAGCTGGTTAAGGATTTGAATCCTGGCAAAATTCTGCTGCTCATCTGGGATGAAAGCGTATTGCAAAACCGTTTTATTAAAGCAGCCGCAGCGGAATGGAAGGATAAATTAACGGTAAAAACCTTTGCATGGAGCAATCCGGAACTGTTACAGCTGTATGAAATGTATAACGAAACAAAAAACGCAGGCTTTGCGCTGGTTATTGCCGTAGGCGGCGGCAGCGTGCTTGACGTGGGCAAATCATTATGCTGCCTGTATGCACAGGATATTGCTTCGCCGGAGGAACTGCGCAGCCTGATTGAAACGAAAAGCTACAAGGCGCCTGCCTGCAAATGGATTGGCGTACCTACAACCGCCGGCACCGGCAGTGAAGTAACCTGCTGGGCAACAGTGTGGGACAGCGAACACGACAAAAAATATTCTGTTGATACGCAGGCAAACTATGCTTACGCTGCTGTTGTTGACCCGGAACTTGCCAATACAATGCCGGTCAAACTGGCTGTATCTTCTGCGCTTGATGCTGTTTGCCACGCAGCGGAAAGTTACTGGGCAAAGGCCAGCAATGCAACATCCCGTGCAGCGGCTTTGGCAGCCATTAAAATTATTATGCAAAATTTAAACGGGCTGTTATGCAGCAAAGAAGAAGCGCATGAAGCTATGGCGCAAGGCAGCCTGCTGGCAGGTATGGCTTTCAGCAACACGCGCACCACGGCCTGCCATTCTATCTCATATCCGCTGACCATGAAGTATCACATTCCGCACGGCGTGGCAGTTAGTATGCTGCTGGCTCCTGTTATGCAGCTTAATATGCCGTATATTAAAAACAGCAGGGAACTTTTAGCTGCTTTTGGCGCAGACAGCGCAGCAGAGGTTGCGCAAAAGGTAACAGATATTCTGGAAAAATCCGGCAGCCCGGCTAAATTAAGCCAGTGGGGCGCAGCAGAAAGTGACTTTGACGAAATTATCGCCCACAGCATGACTAAAGGCCGCGCAGATAATAATCCGGCCGAGTTGAATGCTGTAAATGTAAAAGAAATTTTAAAAAATATTTTGTAATGAAAAGGAGTATTTAAAATGAAAAAGAGCATTGCATGTGTTTTATTATCCGCTATGGTGGCTTTTGGCAGCTTTGCGGCAGGCTGCGGCGGCAACACTGATGCCCCGGCAGAAAAGAAAACCTTTACCATTGCTTATGCACCTAACGAATCTACTACCGACAGCACCGATGCAAGAAGCACTCTTGCTCAAGACCTTGGCAAAGTAATCAATATGGATGTTAAAGAAATTCAGGCCAGCGATTATACTGCTATTATCGAAGCTCTGCGCACCGGCAAAGCAGATATGGCTTACATGGGCGCTCTTGCAGTTGCTATGGGTTCAGAACGTGCAGGCATCACTCCTATTGTTATGAAAGCCCCTGATGGCGATAAAGCACAGGCTGTTTATCATTCCGTGTTCATCACTCAAAAAGATAACAGCGAAATTAACAGCATTAAAGATTTTAAAGGCAAAACCATTGCTTTTGTAGACCCGGATTCAACTTCCGGCAATCTTGTACCGACTTCTGAAATTATGAAAGCTTTTCCGGATTTAAACCTGACCAATGAAAAAATCCATACCAACGGCGAATTTTTTGAAGCGGTAAGTTTTTCCGGTAAACATCAGGCAGGCTTGCAGGCAGTAATTAAAGGCGACGTTGATATTGTGCCGATTTCCGACCAGATTATGGCGAGCGAGTTTAAAAACGGCAATGCAGATGAAAACGCAGTTAAAGTAGTTCATTCTTCGGCTGCTATTCCGGCAGAAGCTATGGTTGTTGGCAAAACTGTTAATGAAGATTTGAAGAAAACCTTAACTAAATTTCTGGTTGAATACAACAACAAAGAATATTTTGACAAAGTTATTAAAAAAGCAAATGCACGCTTTGTAGAATGCAGTATGGAGGATTATCAGCCTATTGTTGAGCTGAACAAAAACATTAATAAACATTAATTGAGATGCCTGATGGCGGGAGAATTTTGATGGAACCGGTTTTAAAATTTGTAAATGTAAATAAATACTATTCTAATAACGTACATGCACTGCATAACATATCGCTTGAAATTGCAGAAGGTGAGTTTGTTTCTGTTATTGGGCCAAGTGGCAGCGGCAAAAGTACTTTATTAAGAACAATAAACCGTCTTATTGACGTATCGGACGGGCAGATTTACGTTGACGGAACTGATATTACTCATATTAAAGGCAAAAGCCTGCGCTCTGTGCGCCGTAAGGTTGGCATGATTTTTCAAAATTACAACCTTGTGTACCGGCTGTCGGTGCTGCAGAATGTGCTGCATGGCTACCTTGGTTATCTTGACGGCATAAAAGGTATTTTGGGTATCTATCCAGAAGAGGAGAAACTGCGGGCTATCCGTTTGCTTGAGGAAATGGGGCTGGGCGCGTTCTGTTATAACCGTGCGTCCGATTTATCCGGCGGGCAAAAGCAGCGTGTCGGCATTGCCCGGGCAATTATGCAGAAACCAAAAATTCTGCTGGCTGATGAGCCGATTGCTTCGCTTGACCCTTCCAGTGCCAAAAATATTATGGACATTTTGGCGGAACTTGTTAAAACACGCCGCATAACCTGTATTGTCAATTTACATCAGCTTGAGGTCGCCAAAAAATATTCTACCCGCATTATTGGGCTTTCCAAAGGAACGATTGTGTTTAACGGCAAACCGGAAGAACTCACAGAGGATGTTGTGGAAAAAATTTACGGTACCGGCAGAGACAACTTAATTGGAGGGGCAGAAAGTGAAGAAAAGCATTTCAGTTATGCCGCCTGCTGAGAAAAAGATTTATACAATCTTTTTTGCGGTAATTGTACTGCTCTACATTGTATGCAGCATTTTTACACAGTTTTCGCCTGTTGCCGTCTTTACAAATTTTGACCAGTTTTGGATTTTCCTTGCGGAGGATTTCTTTCCTCCGCAGTTTCCAACTGATATAAGAATGCGGAACATTATGGATAGCGTAGTTGTAACTATTGCTATGGCTCTTTCATCTACCACTATTGCAGGTATTTTAGCATTTTTTACGGCGCTGTTTGCCAGCGAACTTGTATCGCCGTTTCCCAAAGCAGCCAGGTTTGTGCGTGGTTTTGCAACTTTTTTGCGCAATATTCCGGCGCTGGTCTGGGCATTTATCCTGTTTTCATCTTTGGGGATTGGTACAGGCGTTGGTTTTGCGGCGCTTTTAATAACCAGTTTTGCATTTATGGTCAGGGCTTTTACAGAAACAATGGAAGATATTTCTGTTGATTGCCTTGAAAGTCTGGAGGCTGTCGGTGCAGGCTTTTGGCAGCGCGTGGCGCACGGCATTATTCCAAGCTGCATAAGCGGTTTTTTGGCGTGGTTTTTATACTGCATAGAAGTTAATGTCAGAGCATCGACCATTGTAGGTATGGTTGGTGGCGGCGGTGTAGGCATGGTGCTGTTCTCTTATATTAAATCGTTTAATTACCATATGGCATTTACCATTATTTTAATAATAGCGGCGGTTGTAATTATCGTAGACCGTATCACCGGTAAAATAAGAAAGGAATTGGCGCTATGAAAAAATCATCTGCTGCGGCAGACAGCGTTGCTATCCGTTATGGCTTCAACAATAAAATAAAAATTGAATGTGCTTATCAGAATAAAGCAATACCTGTTTTTTTAACAAGCATAGCTGCTTTATGTATATGCAGTTTGGTTTATCTGGATATAGACTGGCTGAAACTTATCGGGCGCGTACCTGATACAGGCAGGATATTTTACAGACTGGCACAGTTAGATTTTAAATTTATGGATTTAATCGCAGCGGCGATGTGGGAAACCATTTCCATTACAGTGCTGTCTACCTTGTATAGCGTTGTTTTGGGATTGTTTTTTGGTATGTTTGCTGCCGAAAATATTTTCCGTATGCGTTGGCTGGCGGAGCTTGTGCAATCGTGGTTTACTTTTTTGCGCGCTGTGCCGACGCCGGTATGGGTGCTTTTAATGATGGTCTGTCTCGGCATGGGGCCTGCTGCCGGCATTGCCGGGCTGTGCGTGCATACAACGGCGTTTTTTACGCGTGTCTTTGCGCAAAGTTTTGAAAGTATTCCGCAAGAAACCATTGAAGCGCTTTCGGCAACAGGTGTTGGCAAAATAGGCGTATTTTTTAACGCTGTTCTGCCTGCGGCGCTATCGCAGCTTGTAGCCTGGATTGCCTGCGCTTTGAAATAAACTTTTCGGAATGTGCCATTTTGGGCATGATTGGTGCCGGAGGCATTGGCTTTATCATTGCCCGCAGCATACAGGGCTATGAATACGGCACCGCGGGAGTTGCCATTTTTCTGGTATTTGCCTTTGCCTATACTATTGAAAGATTGTTCATTTTCATTAAAAATAAAATACGCTGATTTGCTGTGTGTTTTGCCCGTAACTGATGGTTGCGGGTATTTTTTATGCCGCTTTCTTTTGCTTTTTGCCGTCAGTTATTGTAAAATAATAAGATAGTAAGATTGAAAACCTAAGGAGCGATAGATGTGAGTACAAATTTAGAAGTAGGTATTGTAGGCCTGCCTAATGTAGGCAAAAGCACTTTGTTCAACGCTATTACCAAAGCGGGAGCAGAAGCGGCGAACTATCCGTTCTGCACCATTGAGCCTAACGTAGGCGTTGTAGATGTGCCTGATGCGCGTTTGAATGTGCTGGGCGAAATGTTTAAATCTAAAAAAATCGTGCCTGCGGCAATGCGTTTCGTCGATATCGCAGGGCTTGTAAAAGGTGCATCCAAAGGCGAAGGCCTCGGCAATAAATTCCTTGCGCATATCCGCGAGGTTGATGCCGTTGCGCAGGTTGTGCGCTGCTTTGAGGACGGCAACATTACCCACGTTGAAGGCAGCATCGACCCGCTGCGCGATATTGAAATCATCAATACCGAGCTTTGCCTGGCCGATATGGAAACCGTGGAAAAACGCCAGGAACGCCTGGTTAAACTTTTAAAAACCGGCGACAAAAAAGTACCGGTAGAAAAAGCCGTGCTGGATAAGGTTATGGAAGGTTTGGGCGAAGCTATACCGGCACGCCGTTTGGGTTTGACTGATGAAGAAAAAGAGTTTTTGACCGAACTGCACCTTTTAACTATGAAACCGGTGCTGTATGTGGCTAACGTTGCCGAAGATGAAGTGGCAACGCCGGAACAGAACCCGCATGTGCAGGCTGTTATGAAATACGCCGCAGAAGAAAATGCGGAAACCATTACCGTTTCTGCCAAAATGGAATCGGAAATTGCTGAACTGCCTGATGATGAAGCCAAAGAATTTTTGGAAATGGCTGGTTTGGAAGAAACCGGCCTTGACCGTTTGATTAAAGCAGGCTTTAAACTTTTAGGTTTGATGACCTATTTAACCGCCGGTGAAACCGAAAGCCGTGCCTGGACTATTAAATGCGGTACCAAAGCACCGCAGGCGGCAGGCAAAATCCACAGCGATTTTGAACGCGGCTTCATCCGCGCCAGCGTCATCGGCTAC
>USHB01000001.1 GCA_900554395.1 uncultured Phascolarctobacterium sp. | reverse complement strand
TTGGGCTGGCGCGACTTGCTGATGAATAATGTTGATTTTGAAGCGGAAGTAAGCGGCGGTAAAGTTGTAGTTGAAAAGTTTGCTGCCTTTGCCGGTGACGGCGGCGCAATGAATCTGACGGCGCAGGCAACTTTTGACGGCAGTTTCAGCGGCAGCGGCAGAATGTCTGATTTTCCGCTGGACAGCTTTTTTGCAGCCGCAGGACAGAATGGCAGCGGTACGGCATCAGCTGGATTTAATTTCAGCGGTGATTTGAGCGGCATTGATTTTTATGCCAACACACAGGTTAAAAATGTACATGTTGCAGGGCTTGTTTTCCCGGAAGCATACGGCAAAATTTCCATGGCTGACAGCGTAGTGCAGCTTACGGATTACCGTGTGGAAATGGAGCAGGGCTACAACCTCATCAACGGTTTTGTTGATATAGGCGGCGCAGAACCGGTGCTCGGCATTACTGTAAGCACAAGCGGCATCCGCGCGGAACCTTTGGTTGCAGTGGCTGCGCCGGATGTAAAACTTACCGGCAACATTGATAACGAAATAAGCATTATGGGCCCGCTCTCCGCGCCTTCCGTAGAAGGCAGCGTAATGCTGACGGACGGCAGTGCAGAGGGCTTTTTGATAGACCAGATTAGTGGGGCGTATTATTATGCGCCGGACGGCAGCCTGCGTTTAACCAGCGGCTATATTAAGGCTCTTTCGACGGAGGCTTCTTTGAGCGGCACGATGGATGCAGCGCAGAACCTTGATTTTACGGTAGACATTACCGATATGGATTTAAGCACTTTGCCCATCAGGGACGAAACCATTGCTTTGAATGGTTTTGTAAGCGCGCACGGCAGCTTAACGGGCACACTGACGCAGCCGCGTTTTGACGGCAGCATCAGCAGTGATTCCGTACTTATTAATGGCGAAGAACTGAAAAATATTATGGGTACGCTGTCTGCGGACGGGCAGCATAATAACCATGTCGAAGCATCCTTTGAGCAATCGCCGGACGGCATGTTTGCTGCTGAACTGGATTTGGATGCTGTGGAAGAAGTCCTTACCGGCAATGTTGAATTCATGTACGGCAATCTGCGTTCCATTATGAAAATGGCCAAGGTTGACCTTGATATTGACGGTGTTGCTGACGGCCGTCTGAATATTAATCCGCGCGGCAAGGGCAGCGGCATTTTTGCCGATATGCGCGTATCTGATATTAAAGTTAAAGACGTAAGTTATGATGCCATGCGTTTTAAAGGCCGCCTGCAAAACGGCATATTGAATTTTGACGAGCTGAAGCTGACAGAAAGCGTGCCTGAAGAGCAAAAAGGCACAGAAAACGCACTGGCACCGGAACCCGGTTCGCTGACGGCCGGAGGCTGGGTAAATCTGCACAATCATTCGCTGGATA
Organism: uncultured Phascolarctobacterium sp.; assembly: GCA_900554395.1. GTDB lineage: Bacteria > Bacillota > Negativicutes > Acidaminococcales > Acidaminococcaceae > Fusicatenibacter_A. Next base: position 22,672 of record USHB01000001.1, on the reverse strand, counting down.
TCAAGGCAAGGGCGTATAATGCCAACCCTGCCATTGTGCCGGCTCTGCTGGATTATCCGCTGGAATTGGGCGGCAAGATTGATATGGCGGTTGATTTGTCCGGCAGCTTGGAAAATCCGCAGGGCACTGCAAGACTGGAACTTATAGAAGGTTCTGTGGAAGGCATTGGCTTTGATGCTTTGACGGTGCAGATGAGCCTTGCCAACGATACCTTAAAACTTGACCATGCCCAGATTAACAAAGATATTTACAAACTGACCGCATCCGGCGATATGCCGCTTGATTTGCTGCGCAGCAAGGAACAGCGGCGAAACCCGGCAGCAGCAATGAACATTAAGCTGAACCTTGATAACGCACGTTTGGGCCTGCTGCACCTGCTGACGCCGATGGTTGAATGGGGCGTAGGCGAAACGCTCGGTTCGGTAACGCTTGCCGGCACTTTGGAAGAACCTTTGGTATATGGTGAAATTATGATGCACGGCGGGTCGCTGAAATTGCGTGATGCCTATACTATTTTTGACAATATCAATTTGGATGTTGATTTTACCGGCAACGAAATTGCCCTTAATGAATTTTCGGTGCAGATGGGCGACGGTACGGTAACTGCTTCCGGCAACTACGCTTTACGTGCCGATGAGGACAAAACCTATGTTATTAATGCCATTTTTAAAGATGCGGAATTTGCTTCCGAAATCTTTACGGGACGTATTAACGGCACGGCAGGCATCAGCCCGCAGCGTTACTTTACCCGTACTGACGGCGCAAATGGAAACCGCGGAGGTGTAGGATACCGTCCGTTCATTAAGGCGGATATCCGTTTGGATGATGTACTGGTAAACATGCCTACCATACCGGAACTTTCTGAAGGCAGCAGCAATTACGGACTGGATGTTAAAGTTACGCTTGGCCCGAAAATCCATTTGTACAACAAATATTTGTATGATTTGTGGCTTTCCGGAGGATTGCATGTTACAGGCAGTACAGTGTATACTAATATAAATGGCAATGTGAAAGCCGATAAGGGCACTATTACTTATCTGCGCACGCCGTTTGAAATCCACAATGCTTCTGTGGCATGGCCTGTTCCCGGTGATATTTTGCCGACGGTTAACCTTGACGCAACGGCGCGGTTCAGGCGTTATGACATTTTCCTGCGTGTAACGGGACCGCTTGAGCAGATGCAGATGATTCTGCGCAGTGACCCATCGCTGACGAAAGACCAGATTATTAAGATGCTGACTTTGCAGCGCGAAGTAACCGGCACTGATCAGGGTGTAACGCAGGACGATTTCCAGAATTTAATGACAGTGGGCCTGGAAATGACGGTGCTTGGCGACGTGGAAGAAATCTTTAAGGAAACGCTGGGACTGAATGAATTTATGATTTATTCGGGCAGGCTGCGTACGGGGCACAGCCTTTCACAGGAAAGCGGCGAGCTTACTGAGGACGAAAAAGACCAGTATAATATTCTTGTGAGCAAGTATCTGACGGATAATTTGCTGGTTGGCTATACCGTAAGCGATGACAGCGAACATGAAAGTATATTTGCCCAGTATGATATTTCGCGCCATATGAGTATTAATTACGAGCGCAACAAAGATTATAACACGACCGAAGACTGGTACGGCGTGGAATACAAGGTAACGTTTTAAGCAATATTTAAGATAATTTTATTAAAATTTTAAGGAAGGTATGCCCATGCTGAAAGAATATCTGGCAGAGTTGCAGAAAACACCGCTGCTTGCCCGCGGGGAAGAAGCGGAACTTTGGCAGCGCTGTGCCGGAGGCGACCGTGAGGCGTATAACAGATTAATAACTTCTTATCAGCCGCTGGTGTTTAAAATTGCAGCCGGTTTCAAGCTGCCTGAACAGCAGCTGATGGAACTTGTGCAGGAAGGCACACTTGGCTTATTGGAAGCGGCGGAGCGCTATGATTATACGCGCGGTGTGGCGTTCAGTGTATTTGCCATGCACCGCATCCGCGGCAGGATGCTTGACTTTTTGGAACGTGACGACAGCGGCAGAAGTTTTTCTTTGGACGATACCAATGCCGCCGGCGTTGCCTGGGCAGATGTGCTGGCGGCAACCGGACGTACTCCGTTTGAAGAAGCCGAGCTGAGCATGATTACCGACAGGGTGGCGCAGGCACTGCACCGTCTGCCGGAAAAAGAGCAGCAGGTGCTGACCGGCATTTATCTTGAAGACCGCAGCGCAGCCGATATGGCGGACAGCATCAATGTCAGCCTGGGTCATATCTACCGTTTGCAAAAGCGCGGGGTAAAACGTATCCGCGGCATGCTGTCGCATTTTATTGCAGATTTAAAAAGAAGCTAAAGCAAGAAAAACAGTAAAGTTGAGCTTTTTTTTGCAGATTATTGCATTTATTGCTGAAATATGGGAAAATATAATAAATTTCACCGTGATAAAATATCCTGAAAAAACGGATTATATATTCAATTAGTCTGTGCAGAAAGGAGTTTTAGCGGTGGCTAAAGATATTTATGACAACATAGATGATGTGAAATGCAGTTTGGATAATGCAAGCCGCAGCTTCCGCAAAAACAACGGACTGCGCGGCGAGCTTGATTTGATGCTGGCAGAAGCGTCGATTCGCTATCTGCGTGAAAAACGCGGGCTGGCATCAGTGTGGAACAGGCAGAAACTGGCTGTCATTTTAGCAGCGCTTCTGGCGCTTGCCGGTTATGGCGGTTGGCTTTATGCAGGCATTTCGCAGGACGAAGCCGTGAAAATTCCTGAGGCGGTTACAGTGCTTCCGCAGGAAGAAAAGACGGCAGCGCCCAAAGAAACAGTTGCAGCACAGCCGGTGCAGCAGCAGACAGAGCATGTAGCGGCTGATTTAAATATTAACAGCAATACCAGTTATCAAAATTATTTAGCTGAAGAAGATATGCAGCAGCTTGTCAGAACAGGCAGGCAGGTTCTGCAGGATGCTGAGTGAACAGGGAGGATTTGAATGAACAAGAGAAAATATGCACAGTTGTCTTTAAGTCTGGCAGCTATGCTGATGGCAGCTCCGGTATGGGCTGCTGAACAGGCCCAGAATGCAGCAGACGTAGTTGCAAACCAGACGATGACCATTGGCGGCAAGGAACAGATTGTCAGCCAGAAGGCGCTGGAACAGGCGAGAAAGGCACAGGAAGAATCAGGCAAATCCCTTCCTAAAAAGGGCAAAGACGGTAAATATACCTATTACATGCACAATAATCCGGCTGAAGATATTTCCGACCCTAATTATAAAAGTGGCGGCAAATCTGGCAGCGGCAGAATTGTGGAAATTGTGCCCGGTAAAGGCGTTGTGCGCGAAGGCGGCAGCGGTGTAGAACAGCCGGAACAGAAAGAAAATGCGCAGCAGGAAGCTCCCGAGCAGGAAAGCGGTGCAGCGGCTGTACAGGATGAAGCTGTTACGGCAGATGAAAGCGATGGGCAGATTACTGCCGGTGAAAACCAGCCTGCCGAAATTAAAGAGCCGATGGTGCGTGAGGCAGATGGCAGCCTGCGCCCTATGACAATGGAAGAACGCCAGAAATGGGAGGCAGAAGTTGAACAGCAGCGCACAGCACAGCAGGCAGTGCAGCAGGCTCCGCAGACTAATGCTGTATCACAGGAACCGGTTTTGAATATGCCGGTGGCTCAGCAGAAGCGTGCCAGTGAACCGGCAGCCCCGTATATCGGTCAGCGTGTTACCAAAATTTCCGTAACCGGCAATAAAGTTACCAAAGCGGAAGACATTGAAGCTGTTATTACTACCAAACCCGGTATGGAACTTACTCAGGAAGGCCTTACTAAAGACCTGCATGCAATTTATGGTTTGGGCTGGTATTATGATTTACAGCCGGAGTTTGTGAAAGTACCGGAAGGCGTGCAACTTGTTTACCATGTGCTGGAAAATCCGGTTTACAAACAGCTTGAAGTAGAAGGCAATACCAAAATTTCTACTTCTGAAATCGAAAAAATTCTTGATTTGCCAAAAGATGAAATCATCAACATTAAAGATGTTAACGTAAAAGTACAGCGTCTGGAAGCAGAATACAACAAACAGGGCTACATTCTGGCCCGCGTGGCTGATATCCGCATGCTGCCGGACGGAACTTTGCTTTTGCTTGTTAACGAAGGCATTGTTGAAGATTTTAAGGTAAAAGGCAATGTAAAAACCAAAGATTATGTTATTACGCGCGAAATGAAGCTGAAAAAAGGTGAGCCTTTCAATGCTAAAGATGCACGCCGCAGCATGCAGCGCATTTATAACCTCGGTTATTTTGAGGACGTTAACATTAAGCTGAACCCTGGCCAGGAGCCGAACGGCGTGGAAATTGAAATTACCGTTGTGGAAATGAACACCGGTACTTTCGGCATCGGCGCAGGCTACAGCAATGCTGACGGCTTTATCGGTATGGTTTCCGTTGGTGACAGAAACTTCCGCGGCACCGGCGACAGCGTTAACGTACGCTGGGAATTCGGCGGCGAAGATGAAAAGAACTACGAATTTACTTATGTAAAACCGTGGATTGACGATAAGGAAACCAAAGCAACTTTAATGCTGTACGATGTTACCAACGAATATGCAGATTATGACATTGATGCGCATGAAATTGCACGTTATGATAAAAAACGCCGTGGTCAGGAACTTACCTTCAGCCGCAAAACCGATAATGAGTTTATCAGCAACTATGTAACGCTGAAAAACCGTGATGATATTTATAAGGGTGAAGCGGATGGCTATGAAGGCGACCGTGACCAATACTATGAAGAACAGTTTGATGGCACTAAATACGATAAACCGTACTATCCTGCAACTGCTAAAGAACGCCGTGATGAAAACTTCGGCGTAACCCGCAGTGTTACTTTCGGACGCGTATTCGATTCGCGCGATAACATTTATGACCCGCACGAAGGCAAACGCATTGGCTACAGCGTAGAATGGGCAGGCCTTGGCGGCGACTTTGATTTCACCAAATTTACCGCAGACTGGCGTTATTACTACCGTGCCGGCGGCGAAAGTGTTTGGGCGCTGAACCTTGGCGCAGGCTGGGCTGACGGCGATATGCCTTTGAGCCAGCGCTTCTCTATGGGCGGCAGCGATACCCTGCGTGGTTATGAAGATGACCAGTTCCGCGGCAACAGTATGCTGAAAGCAACTTTGGAATACCGTTTCCCGATTATCAAAAAAGTACAGGGCGTACTCTTTACCGATAACGGCTATGCTTGGGACAAACGCTTTGAGGATGATTTTGACCTTGGCCTGATTAAAAACAGTTTTGGTGCAGGCCTGCGCATTAACTCTCCGCTCGGTCCTGTTAAGCTGGATTACGGCTGGGGCGATGACGGCGGCATGTTCCACTTCAGCTTCGGCGGACAGTTCTGATTAAACTGTTATGTTGTTAAGAAAGTTTTTGCTGTGCTGCCTGCTGTGCCTGCCTGCTGCACCTGCATGGGCAGAGCCTGTTGACAGTGTAGTAGTGCATATTACCGATAACGGCGGCACCAGCAGCGTTCTTTTGAATAGAATGTCCAAAAGCATGCAGGTTGTGGCAGAACAGCTTTTTATTGATAAGGACAGCGTTAATATCAATGCCGCGCGCGGTGATTACGAGCATTTGCTGGCAGAAGTGGGCGACCGCGTATTGACTGGTTACCAGATGGAAAGCGTCAGTGTAAATGCCGGCGCCGTTACCAGTATTGATATACATGTTGCTCCGTGGAGCGCAGCCGTTGAAAATGTATTTGTTGATTTGCAGTTTTCCGGCGTGGAACCGGGAACAGCGGGCCTTTTAAAAAAGCGCCTGCCGCAATTGCAGGAAAGAATAGAATATATCATAAAGGGCTCATCTGTTGATGCTACCGACTGGGCCGGCGGCATACTCCGCCGCCTTATCCGCAGCGAAGTTGAGGAAAATTTGCCGGAGTTCAAAGCTGCTGTTGATGTGGTGAGTGAAGATAACCGTACTGTGGTACAGGTTGTAATTTACCCTGTCGGACAGCTTGTACAGAATGTAGATTATTCTATGACCTCAGAGTCGATACCGAACCTTTTGCTGCTTGATTTAAAGCAGCGTTATGCTGAGAAAGCAGAGGCTTTGCGCGGACTGCCGGTAGAGTATGTAAAACGCCATCAGCAGGAACTGGAAAATATGTTGCTAGCAGATTTGCAGAATGAAAAATCGGTGCAGATGCATAACCTTGCTCCGTCTGTTAAACTGGTTCCGGGCAGCACGCTGGGCGTAGAAATCGGCATGGGCTCAGACAAGTACAAAATCTGGTTTGAAGGTTACGGCGATATTGGCCGCAATGAAGATAATATTTCCGGACGTGCGCATATCGGCAAGTTTATTTCTAAACGCGATGAAATTTTTGGCGAAGCCGGCGTAACTTTAGACGATGTGGAATGGGACTTTTCCGCAGGTTATGCAAGGCACTGGGGCAAGGCGACATTAAGTTATATGCGCCGCAGTCCTGATGGCCAAAACGTATTCCGCGGAGAATATGATTTTACCAACAAATGGCGTCTGCGTACCGAATATTTTTCCGGAACAGACACAACGGAAATTGCCGTACGTTACAGAATCCACGAATTTTTGAGCGCTGAGTACGTTTATTCCAACGATAAGCCGTATTTCCGTATTGTGGGAAATTTGTAGGCATATTATTGAAAGATAAACGCAGGGCTGATATAATTAAAAATATAATCATAATTTGAAAGCAGGGATAATTTATTATGATGCAGCAATTACGCAATCCGAAAAATGTTAAAATGATTTCTTTGTTTGTTGCCGCAATTTTCGTACTCAGCTGCTTTGCCATTACTTTGCAGCAGGGTTCTTTCAGCAGCATTGCTTCAGCGGCTTCTTCCGAATCCGCTATCGGCGTGGTTAATTATCAGATGCTGTTGTCCCAGTCTCCGGATATTGCCGGGGTGCAGGAAGCAATGAAACAGGAAATTGCTACGCAGCAGAAAAACTTTGACGAAAAAAGCAAAGATATGAACGATACCGAAAAGCAGCGCTATTATCAGCAACTGCAGGAGGTAATTGCCAACAAGGAAAAAGACCTGATGGAACCTGTGTTTCAGAAAATTGAAGCAGCCATTAAAAAGGTTGCCGATAAAAAAGGTTTGGCAGTTGTAGTTGAAAAAAATACCGTAGTTTACGGTGGTCTCGATATTACTGACGAAGTGGCAAAAACCTTGCAAAGCGGAAAATAATTTTACGGGACCCTGAAAGGGTCCTGTTTGCTGTAAGGCTATGAAAGGAAGATAGTATGCGTTATCTGCAAATTGCATTATTGATGTTCATAGCCGTATTTTGCGTAAGCGCCTGCGGAAACCTGCCCGGTTCCGGCGAAAAAATTGCCTATATCAACTGGGAGGAAGCGGTAAAAAGCCATCCGCGCAGCGAAGCGCTGAAGCAGGGGCGGGCAGAATATGACAAACTTCTGGCATACCGTGACCAGCAGGCTGATATTGCCCGTAAACAGATACAGGGCCTGGCGCTTTTGCAAAAGATTAAGCAGAACAGTAAAAGCAGTTATTACGAAGCTGATTACCGTACTTCAATGTATGCTAAACATGAAATTGAACAGCACGAATTTCAGGCTGTTTTGGAAAAAGCTGCGGCTGAGGCTGATGAAATACTCGCCGAAGAACGTGAAAGCATTGAAAATGAGTATCAGCTGAGAATGTTTAATATCCGTCTCCAGCTTGAAGCCGTACGCATAAAACCTGAACAGCGTCAGGAGCTGCAGGATGAATTACGGGTACTGCGTGCTGAGATGGACAGCAAAATGGCTGAACTTAACAAAAAGCACAGTGCGATTATTGCTGAAAAAACCGCGCCGGAGCGTGAGGCCATGAAGCAGCGCATTGCAGAATATGCTGCAGGGCTGCGTGATGAGCTGAACGGCAAGCTGCAGGACGATATTGACAAAGACAATAAAGATTTGCAGCAGGGTCCGGCAGCATTTAATAAAGTAGTTGAAGTAATCGACAAACGCCTTGATAAAATAAAAGAAGGCAATGATAAGATTGCTTCGGAAATCAGGCATGATATTGAAAGCAAAGTGGCGTATCTTGCCAAAGAGCGCGGCTACACTATTGTTTTTAATAAAGTAAAAGTTAATGTAAAAGCTGATGACATTACCCAAGAGGTAATAAAAGAGCTTAAAAAATCAAAATAACGGGAGCGAATAAACATGAAAAAACAAATTATTGCCGGTCTGCTTGCGGCAACGGCATTATTATCCTTTGGCTGCTCCGGCCGCAACGCCGAATTTGGCGTGGTAGACATGCGCGCTGTTGAAAGCCAGGCTGCAATTGTAAAAACCGTGCAGGAAGAAGTAACAACCAAAGGCAAGGCTTTGCAGGATGAAATGAATACGGCGCTGGAAGGCAAAACCGGCGATGAAAGAAAAAAAGTAATGGAAGATTATACTTCCAAAATGAATGTTATCCGCTCTGAAGCGCAGAATAAATTAAAAGCCAGCCTTGATACGGCTTTGAACGAAGTTGCCAAGGAAAAAGGCCTGGGCGCTGTTTTGATTAAAGATGCCGTACCGCAGGGCGGCGTTGATGTAACGCAGGACGTAATTGCCAAAATGAAATAAAACCGGTAAGATGGCGGGCGGCAAGGCTGCCCGCTTTTTAAATAGCCGGATTGTACAGGAGGCTGCAAGATGGAAAAAACTGTCCGTGAATTAGCAGAATTTTTGCAGGGTAAACTTGAAAATGATGCACCGGAGTTAAAAATTACCGGTGTTAATGGCTTGGTGGAAGCAGGGCCTGAGGATATTTCTTTTGCCGTACCGCCGCATGTGGAACATTGCCATTTGAGCAAAGCAGGCGTAATGGTTTTGGGTTTTAATGACCCGAAACTGCCGGATAACCGTCCTGTTATCCGCGTGGAAAACCCGCGCGCAGCTTTTGCCGCACTGCTTGAATTGTTCCGACACAGAGCAGAAGTTGAACGCGTTGTAAGCGACAGGGCTTATGTTGCGCCGACGGCTAAAATTGGCAAAAACGTGGCCATCATGGCATTTGCTTACATTGATGAAGGTGCAGAAATTGGCGATGGTACTGTAATTTACCCGCATGTTTATGTCGGCAGAAACGTAAAAACAGGCACAGACTGCCTCTTTTACCCAAGTTCTACCATCCGTGAGGGCTGCGTGCTTGGCAATAAAATAGTTTTACAGTCCGGCGCAGTTATCGGCGGTGATGGTTTTGGCTACATTACCGATAAAACTACCGGCAAACATAGTTTTGTGTTGCAGGCAGGCAATGTTGTGCTGGAAGACGAAGTGGAAATTGGCAGCAATTCCTGCATCGACAGGGCAACTGCCGGCAGCACTATTGTTGGCGCCGGTACTAAAATTGATAACCTCGTGCATCTCGGCCATAATGACGTGCTTGGCAAAAACTGCCTTGTTGTGGCGCATGTCGGCATCAGCGGCAGCGTAACTGCCGGTGATAACTGTGTATTTGCCGGTCAGGTAGGCACTGTTGGGCACATTACCATTGGCAATAACTGCCAGTTTGCAGGCAGAACCGGCATTACCCATAATATCCCTGATAATTCCGTTTGCGCCGGTTTTCCGGCACAGCCGTATAAAGACTGGCTGAAACAGGAAGCCAACCTGCGTAAGGTAGGCGACCTTGTGAAAAAGGTTAAGGAACTGGAAAAGGCTTTGGCCGAATTGAAGAAATAATTTGCAGGACGTGTTGTTAGTTGATTGCTTATCATATTGTTAAATTTTTCAGCTGGCTAATGTGTGTGTCGCCAAAGTTTATCCGTAACGGCGTGGCGCATTTTCTGGGCAGCGTGGCTGTTTTGGCCACACCGGAATGGCGCCTTAAAATGGCGGCAGCCAATGTACAGGAATGCCTTGGCGTGGATGAAAAGCGCGCCAGGCAGATTGCCGAAGACAGCCTGCACCGCTTTGGCAGGATGATTGTTGAAGTTATGCGCTTTCCGCTTTTGAAGCCGGAAAACATTGACCAGCTTGTAACGGTGGAAGGGCTGGAATACCTGGAAGCTGCCTATAAAGAAAATAAGGGTGTTATTATGGCAACCGGCCATTTTGGCAACTGGGAACTGCTTGGCGCAACGGTGGCGCTGCATGGCTACCCCATGTTATCCATTACCCGCAAGCAGAACAACGGGCAGATGGACCGTTTTATCAACGAATACCGTGAAATGGTTGGGCAAAAGGTTGCTTACAACCGCGGCAAATCAGGGCTTCTGGCAATCAGCCGTATGCTGAAGGAAAAGAATTTGCTTGGCGTTTTGTTTGACCAGGATACCAATGACGATGGCGTGGAAATAGAAATCTTCGGCAAAAAATGCATAACGCCTTACGGGCCTGCGGTGCTGTCGCGTTTGTACGGCTCGCCGATATTGCCGATTTTTATGCATAACAACCCGGACGGCACTTTGCGTGCGAATATTTATCCGCCGCTATACACGCCTAAAACAGGCGATAAGGAAAAAGACTATTATGTTGTTACCAAAGAGCTTATAACGGTGCTGGAACACGAAATTATTGAGAACCCGCCAATGTGGTTCTGGGTGCATGACCGTTGGAAAGACGGACGGCAGCGATTTGCCGGTAAAAAATAAACAGCAGACAGGAGGAGAAGCATGCCGAACAAAGAATATCAGCAGACTTTAGCCAAAAAAATATCGCATACAGGCATTGGGCTGCATTCCGGCAAGGATGTGCTTATGACCTTGTGCCCGGCGGAAGCAAATACCGGCATTGTTTTTGTGCGTACGGATTTGCCGGACAGGCCGGAAATACCTGCACTGCCTGAAAACGTAACTTCTACTTTAAGGGCAACAACTTTAAGCGCCGGCGGCGCGGAAGTTTTTACGGTGGAACATTTAATGGCGGCACTTGCCATGATGCATATTGATAATTGCCGCATTGAAATGTCATCGCCGGAACCGCCTGTAACAGACGGCAGCGCAGCTGTGTTCTGCGATTTGATTTTGCAGGCAGGGCGCGTAACGCAGGAGGCAGAACGCAAAGTTTATGCAGTTCCGCAGTCTTTTGCCGTATATGAAGGCGATAAATATATTACCGTGCAGCCGTATGACGGCTACCGCATTTCTTTCGTTTCGATGAATCCGCATCCAAAACTTGGAACGCAGTATTTTGATGTTGAACTTACGGAAGAAACCTTTTTAAAGGAAATTGCGCGCGCCCGCACAGTTGGCTTTATGCACGAAATTAAGCAGCTGCAGGCAATGGGGCTTGGGCTTGGCGGCAGCGTTGAAAATGTTGTTATTTTTGATGAAGATAAAGTATTATCCGAAATGCGTTTTGAGGATGAACTTATCCGCCATAAAATTTTAGACGTTATTGGCGATTTGTATCTGCTGGGGGCGATTAAAGGGCATGTAATTGCGGTTAAATCCGGACATGCTTTTAACGCCAAACTTGCAAAACAAATTAAAGCCTGTCAGTTAAAGGAGGAAGCAAAATGACCGTTTTAGAAGCCAGTGAAATTCAGAAAATTATTCCCCACCGTTATCCGATGCTTTTGGTAGACCGCATTATCGAACTTGAACCGATGAAACGCGCAGTGGGAATTAAAAATATCACCATGAATGAAATGCAGTTTCTTGGCCATTTCCCGGGCGACCCGATTATGCCGGGCGTGCTGATGATTGAAGCCATGGCGCAGGTAGGCGGCGTTGCTTTGCTTTATCCTGAAGAAAACCGCGGCAAAATTGCAGTGTTCGGCAAAATCGACAATGTACGTTTCCGCAAACAGATTATTCCCGGTGACCAGGTTGTTACCGAAGCTATTATTACAAAAATCCGCGGCAATATGGGCGTTTGCGAATGTAAGGGCAGGGTTGATGGCAAAGTTGCCTGCGAATGTGAATGCACTTTTGCCATTATGGACCCGAAACAATAATTTGCCAAAAAACGTTGTATAACGCTGAAAAAACAAGCAAAACAGCGTATTTGGCGGTTAACCGCTTATAAAAGCTGATATTGGTAAGTAAAAATAAAATCTGATTTGCCGAATATAATTATTAAGTTGCAAATCGGTATAGAATTTGCAGATTAACATGAGCGGTTAATTTTGAGGAGTGAATATGATGAATTCGGTAATTAAGCCTGTACATAACATCCATCCTACGGCGATTGTCCATCCGAATGCCATTATCGGCAAAAACGTGGAAATCGGACCGTATGCGGTAATCGGCGATGACGTTGTTATCGGCGACGGCTGCAAACTCTATCCGCATGCCGTCATCCACGAACATACGACGGTAGGCAAAAACTGTGTATTTTTCCCGGGCTGCTCTATCGGCGCAGTTCCGCAGGATTTAAAATTTGCCAACGAGTACAGCTCTACTATTATCGGTGATGGCTGTATTTTCCGTGAATGCACAACCGTTAACAGGGCAACCGGCGAAGGAAATAAAACTATTATCGGCAACAATCTTTTGATGATGGCCTATACCCATGTTGCACATAACTGCGTGGTTGGCAACAACGTAATTATGTCCAATGTGGCAACTCTGGCAGGGCACGTAACTGTTGAAGACCGCGCTGTTATCGGCGGACTTGCAGCTGTGCATCAGTTCTGCAAAATCGGCCGCAATGCCATGATTGGCGGCCAGGCGCATGTTAATCAGGACGTGCCTCCGTTTATGATTGTTTCCGGGCAGCCGGCTTATGTGTTTGGCCTTAACAGCGTAGGCATTGCACGTGCAGGCATTCCGCAGGAAGAACGCAGCCAGCTTAAAAAAGCTTTCCGCATTCTGTACCGCAGCGGACTTACTTTGCAGGAAGCCATTGCTACCATGGAGCAGGAGCTTGACAGCTGCGAGCCTGTTGAACATTTAATGCGCTTTTTGCGTACCGCAGAACGCGGCATTTTAAGAACCCCGAAAAAATAAGGTGGTGGCTTGATGGAAACTGAAACCCTGGGCCTGCTTTCCGGTATCGGGCATTTGCCGGTAGATGTTGCCAAATCGGCAAAAGAACGCGGCTGCCGCATTGTGGCTATCGGCGTTGTGCCGGATATTGACCCGGAGCTGCCGGAAGTAGCCGATGTTTATTATGATATTCATATCGGTAAAATCGGAAAAATTATTTCTACTTTAAAAAAGAATAATGTTAAAATCGTAACCATGATTGGCAAGGTTACGAAGGAAATATTATATAAAAAAGGCGCTATTATTCCCGATATGCGTGCCATTAAAATTTTGTCGTCTGTGCCTGACCGCAAGGATGACACGATTATGAACGCCATTGTTAAGGAACTGGAAAGCGAAGACATTTTTGTTATGGACCAGACCTACCTTATCAAACCGCTGATGCCGGGACCCGGTGTGCTGACTAAACGTCAGCCGACGCCGGAAGAACTTGCTGATATGGACTTTGGCTATAAAATGGCGAAAGAAATCGGACGACTTGATATAGGGCAGACTGTTGTTGTAAAAAATATGGCGGTGATGGCGGTAGAAGCTATTGAAGGCACTGATGCCTGCATTCTTCGCGGAGGCAAACTTGGCAAGGACGCTGTTGTTGCCAAAACTGCCAAACCTGCCCAGGATGACCGTTTTGATGTGCCGGGCGTTGGTACCAAAACCATTCAGTCGATGATAGAATCCGGCTGCAAGGCGCTGGTAATTGAGGCCGGGCATACGCTTTTAACTGAACGTGAAGCCGTAATTAAACTTGCTGATGAGCATGGAATTACGATTGTTTCAAAATAAATTGAAAAATAATTGAGAAAAACGCGAGACCGGACTTAATGTTCGGTCTTTTTGTGTTATAATATATAATGAGTTGGTATGCAATAAACTAAACAAGATAGAAGAAAGGAGCCGTTATGTCCAGGATACTTATTTCTGCCGGTGAGGCTTCCGGCGATGTTCATGCCGGTGCTGTTACAAGAGCGCTGAAAAAAATAGAACCCGACTGCGAAGTTTTTGGCATGGGCGGCGACTGCATGCGCGAAGCCGGCGGTGAAGTGCTGTTTGATATTAAAGAACATGGCGTAATGGGCTTTGTGGAAGTTGTAAAAAAACTGCCTGCGTTGTTTAAACTGCGCAGCGATTTTGGCAGAGTGATGGATGAACGTAAGCCGGATTGTTTTGTTACTGTTGACTATCCCGGTTTTAATATGAAACTGGCAAAACTTGCCAAAGAAAAAGGCATTCCGGTTGTATCGTACATACCGCCGTCTGCATGGGCGTGGAATAAAGGGCGTGCGCCCAAGGTTGCGCGTCTTGTTACAAAAATCGCTTCTATCTTTCCGTTTGAGTATGATGTTTATAAAGAAGCGGGAGCCGATGTGGAATTTGTCGGGCATCCGCTGATTGACATAGTGAAAACAAGCATGCCGGTTGAAGAGGCGGCAGCGTTTGCCGGTAAAGAACCGGGGCGCAGGCTTATTTTACTGCTGCCGGGCAGCCGGTTGATGGAAATACAGAAAATGCTGCCTACATTGCTTGAGGCTGCAAAACTAATTGCACAAAAAGAACCTGACATTGATTTTGCCATGCCGCGTGCTTCTACAATACCTAAAGAAATGCTGGAAGGCATGATAAAAGCAAGCGGTCTTAACGTAAAAATTGTGGAAGGCCATATTTATGACGTAATGAGTGTTGCAGACCTGGCGCTGGCGACGAGCGGCACCGTAACGCTGGAAGCTGCATTATGCGGGCTCGGCTGTGTAATTGTGTACAGAACTTCGCCTATATCGGCGTTTATAGCACGCCGTGTTATTAATATTCCGGATATTGGCCTGCCGAACATTGTTGCCGGCAAACATATTTTGCCGGAACTTCTGCAGGAAGATTTTACCTCTGAAAAAACAGCGCAGGAAGCGCTGCACCTGCTTGAACCTGAGCGCAATGCGCAGATGAAACAGGATTTGGCTTATGTAAAAGAAAGATTGGGCGCCCCCGGTGCGGTAAACCGAGTTGCGGAACTGATACTCCGCGTAGCCAAGGAGAAAAAATGAATCTGTATTTAAGACTTTTAAAATATATCAAGCCTTATATGCACCGCCTGATGATGGCAATTTTGTGTACGGTTATGGCATCTGCCTGTAATCTGTATTTGCCATGGATAATTAAAGACGTTGTAGATAAGGTACTGGTACAGAAAGATACATTTATGCTTTATGTAATTGCAGTAAGCATTATTGTTATCTTTATTATCCGCGGCTTGTTTTTCTATGGACAAAGCTATTTAATGAGCTGGGTAGGGCAGAAAGTTGTTATTGACATCCGCGGAGAAATTTTCCGTAAATTACAGCGTTTAAGTATGGCGTTTTACGATAAAAACAAAACCGGCACCATTATGAGCTATGTTACCAATGACGTTGCGGCTATGCAGACGGCAATGGTGGAAAAAGCTGTTGAGCTTGTTACCGAAGGCCTTATACTGATAGGCAGTATTGTAGCGATGCTGTGGCTGGATTGGAAACTGACGCTGTTCACTTTCTGCACTTTTCCGGCTGTTTTATGGTGCATGGATTATTTCGGCAAAAAAATCCGTAAAAACGGCGGTGAAATTCAGGAATGCACGGCAGAATTGACTTCTGTTTTGCAGGAAACTGTTTCTTCTGCACGTGTTATCAAATCATTTGTGCGTGAAGAATATGAAACCAACCGTTTTGATGACCAAAATAAAGAAAATTTTTATGCAAACATGAAAAATATCAAACTGAATTCCCTGCTGACTCCGGTTGTGGAATTTGTTGCAGCCGTTGGGGTAACCATTGTAATGTGGTATGGCGGGCGCAGCGTTATTGACGGTGATATTACGGCAGGCGCATTGGTTGCGTTTTTGGTATATGCGGTTAATATTGCCAATCCGATTAAACGCCTGACTAAAGTAGCCGCAAGCATTCAAAAGGCTTTAGCTGCAGGTGATCGTGTTTTCGGCGTATTGGATTTGCCGGAAGATATCAGAGAACTGCCGGAAGCAAAACCGTTGCCGCCGGTTAAAGGCAAAGTTGAGTTTGATAATGTTAAATTCAGTTATAACCCTGAAGAAGAAGTGCTGAACGGTTTATCCTTTACGGTAAACCCCGGTGAGGTAACGGCCATTGTCGGGCCTTCCGGTGCAGGTAAATCAACCATTGCCAGCCTGTTGCCGCGGTTTTATGACGTTACAGGAGGCGATATCCGCATCGACGGGTACAGCATAAAAGACGTAACGCTTGATTCACTGCGCGGGCAGGTAGGTATTGTGCCGCAGGAAACAATGCTGTTTAACGGCAGCGTATATGAGAACATTTTATACGGCAGGCTTGATGCAACGCCGGAAGAAGTGTTTGAAGCTGCCAGAGCAGCCAACGCTGATGAATTTATTCGTCAGCTGCCGCAGGGATACGAAACCAAACTTGGCGACCGCGGCGTTAATATCAGCGGCGGTCAGCGTCAGCGCATAGCTATTGCCCGGGCAATACTTAAAAATCCGCGTATTCTGATTCTGGACGAAGCTACTTCAGCGCTTGATACAGAAAGCGAACGCGTGGTGCAGGAAGCATTGGACCGTCTGATGATTGGGCGTACTTCCTTTGTAATAGCGCACCGCCTTTCCACGATTAAAAATGCCGATAAAATATTGGTGCTTGAACATGGCGCGCTGGTTGAAACCGGCACCCATGACGAGCTGCTTGCACAAAACGGGCTGTATGCCCATCTTTATCAAATTCAGTACCGCAACAAGGAAACGAAATGAGGTTAGCCGATGTATATAATTTATAATTTATTGATGATTGGCGCTTTTTTCCTGGTAATGCCCTATTTCATTTACCGTTCAATTTGTGAAAAAGGCTTTACCAAAAGGCTTCGCCAAAGCCTCGGCGGTATTCACGATGAAGAAATTGAAGCCGTTGCTCATAAAGGCTGCATCTGGATTCACGGCGCATCTGTCGGCGAAATAGTTGCTACCAGCCCGCTGGTTAAGGAAATTCGCAAGGCAATGCCTGATATACCGATACTTGTATCGGCCGTTACGGTTGGCGGTTATGATATGGCGCATCAGATTATTCCCGAAGCGGATGCCATTATTTATTTCCCCTTGGATATGCCTTTTGTATCCGAATCTGTTGTAAAACGCATCCGCCCGCGTATTTTTATGCCGGTAGAGACGGAACTCTGGCCTAATTTGCTGCGCGCCCTGCGTGAACGTAATATTCCTGTAATGATGGTTAACGGGCGTATTTCCGAAAAATCTGTTAAAACTTACCGTTACCTTTTGGGAATTTGGGACGATATGCTGAATACTGTAAGCCGTTTCTGCATGCAGTCCAGCATTGATGCCGATTATATCCGCCATTTGGGCGCTGATACCAGCAAAATTTATGTAACCGGCAATACCAAATTTGACCAGACTTATGCAGAGGTAACACAGGAAGACCTGGATACCTATAAACGTGAACTGGGCATCGAAGGCGCATATCCTGTTATTGTTGCCGGTTCCACGCATCCTACCGAAGAAAAGGCAGTGCTGGAAGCCTTTAAAACGATAAGGGAAACTTACCCCAATGCACGCCTTGTAATTGCTCCGCGTAAACCGGAACGCACCAACGAGATTGTGCGCTTGTCCGGCAATTTTGGCTATGATGCAGGTCTGCGCTCCAAACTGCTGAAAATTGACGGCGCACGCCCGCATTATCCGGTGCTTGTTATTGATACCATTGGTGAACTGGGCAGAATTTATTCTGTCGGCGATGTAGTATTTGTCGGCGGTTCACTGATTAACCATGGCGGGCATAATGTGTTGGAGCCTGCGGCGCATGCCAAACCGATACTGGTTGGCCCCAGCATGCAGAACTTTAAAGACTCCTATTCGTTGCTGAGTAAGGTCGGCGCCTGCAAAATGGTAAGCGGCGTACCGGAACTTACCAAAGAACTGCTTGATATTGTTCAGAATGATGAACGCCGCGCTAAAATGGGCGCTGCATCTTTGCAGGTTATTAAAGAAAACCGCGGTGCTGCCGTGCGCAGTATTGAATATCTTGAAGATTTGCTGCGCATTACTACGGTTCCTGCCACAATTATGGCGCGTTATCCGACCAATATCCGCAATTTGAAGGATGACGGCGGCATCAGCCTGCGCCATGGCGATTTCATTATCCAATATGTGTACCAGATGGTGCACGGCCCTAAAGTTTCACTGATGGGCAATGTGCTGCTGTTTGTGCTGCGTTTCTTCTCCATTTTGTATGAGTTCGGCGTATGCAGCAAACTGTGGCTGTATAATGTTGGCTTTTTCAAACAGAAAAAACTTGACTGCTGTGTAATTTCCATAGGCAATATTACGGTAGGCGGTACAGGTAAAACGCCTACTGCGCAAAAAGTTGCCGCAATGATTAAAAACATGGGTTACCGTGTTGTTATTCTTAACCGCGGTTATCGTTCCCATTGGGATAAAGAACTCGGCGTTGTAAGCGACGGCAAAAAGATTTTTATGACAGCTTATGAAGCGGGTGATGAAGCCTATCTGATGGCTAAAACACTTCCCGGCATTCCTGTTATCATCGGTAAAAACCGTGCCGTTACAGGCCAGTATGCCGTTGATAAATTAAATGCCGAAGTTATCATCATGGACGACGGTTATCAGCATTGGCATCTGTACCGTGATTTGGATGTAGTGCTGGTAGATACCTACAATATGTTCGGCAACGGCAGCCTGCTGCCGCGCGGTACCCTGCGCGAGCCTTTGAAACATCTTGACAGGGCAGGCCTTTTCCTGCTGACAAAAACTGATCAAAGCTCTCAGTTCAGCCGTATTAACCTGCGCAAAACGCTTGATAAATACAATGGCAAAGCTCCTGTTATCGAAAGCGTGCATCATCCCAAAAACTTTGTGGAAATTGCCGACTGGTACAAAGGCATCCACGAAAATACGCTGGACCTTTCCGTATTGGAAGGCAAAAAAGTTATGGTCTTTTCCGCTATCGGCAACCCGTCCTCTTTCGAACAGACGCTGGCAAGCATCGGGCTGGATATTCTTGAAGCTATCCGCTACCCCGACCATCACGATTACGGCATGATTGAAATGCAGTATATCAGCGAACGCGCGGCAAGCAAAGAGGCTGTGGCGCTGATTACCACCGCTAAAGACGCGGTAAAAATTCCGACAGAGTTTATTTACTTTAACAGGGATTTGCCGCTGTACATATTAAATATGGACATTATGATTACGGAAGGGCATGATTTGTTTGAAAAAACAATTATCAGCGCCATCCAAAAGGAGACGAAAAAGCAATGAAGGTTTTGTGTGTAATTCCTGCACGTTATGCTTCTACGCGCCTGCCGGGCAAACCGCTGGCGCTGATAGCGGGCAAACCGATGATTCAGCATACTTATATGCGTGCCTGCGAAGCAAACGAGCCGGATGATGTAATTGTGGCAACCGACAATGAAATGGTTTATGATACCGTTATTGGTTTTGGCGGCAAAGCGGTAATGACTTCTCCGGACCACCCGAGCGGAACAGACCGTTTGGCTGAAGTTGCCATGCAGTACCCTGATGCTGATGTTATCATTAACGTACAGGGCGATGAGCCGATGATTGACCCGGAGATTATTGACCGTTTGGCAAAGGCTTTTGAAGGCAATGATGAGCTGAAAATGGCAACCATGAAAGTGCCGATGAAAGAAAGCGAGTACAACGACCCTGCTGCCGTTAAAGTCGTTACCGATGATAACGGCTATGCGCTGTATTTTTCACGCAGCCTGATTCCGTATCCGCGCAATGAAATTGCAGGTGCCAAAGTTTATAAACATGTTGGCGTTTATGCATACCGCCGTGACTTTTTATTGCAGTATGCAGCACTTGAACCTACCATGCTGGAACAGGTAGAAGGGCTTGAACAGCTCCGTGCTTTGCAGAACGGCTATAAAATTAAAGTTTTGGAAAGCGATTTTCAGGGTATAGGCT
The DNA here is from genome assembly GCA_900554395.1 of uncultured Phascolarctobacterium sp. Classification (GTDB taxonomy): domain Bacteria; phylum Bacillota; class Negativicutes; order Acidaminococcales; family Acidaminococcaceae; genus Fusicatenibacter_A. The sequence continues at coordinate 2,728 of USHB01000001.1, read as the reverse complement.
TTGATACTCCGGAAGATTTGGAAGCCATCAATAAACTTTTTGCAGAACAGAATAAATAAAATACCGTTTGATATAAAGGAGGCAGACATGAATATAGTAACCGTTGGCGATTATAAAGTTGGACAGGGGCAGCCCATGCTGCTTATGGCAGGCCCTTGCGTTATTGAAGGCTATGAACGCAGCCTGATGATTGGCAAACGCGCTAAAGCAATTGCTGATAAACTTGGCATGCCTTATGTTTTCAAAGCATCTTTTGATAAGGCAAACCGTTCCTCTTACAATTCTTTCCGCGGACCCGGCTTGAAAGAAGGCCTTGCAATTCTGGCACAGATTAAAAAAGATTTGGGCGTTCCCGTTGTAACTGATATTCACGAAACATATCAGGTAGAACCGGCAGCCGAAGTTGCTGATATTTTGCAGATTCCTGCATTTTTGTGCCGCCAGACAGACCTTGTTTATCAGGCAGGCAAATCCGGCAGAACTGTCAACGTAAAAAAAGGCCAGTTCCTTGCTGCGTGGGGTATGAAAAACGTTATTAAAAAAATTGAAGAAGCAGGCAATAAAAATATTATGCTGACCGAACGCGGCGCAAGTTTTGGTTACAATACGCTTGTAACTGATATGCGCGGTTTGGCAATTATGCGTGAACTTGGTTATCCGGTAGTTATGGATGCTACGCACAGCGTTCAGATTCCCGGCGGCCAGGGTACTTCTTCCGGCGGGCAGAGCCAGTATGTGCCGCATATGGCAAGGGCAGCCGCCGCAGTAGGTATTGACGCATTGTTCCTCGAAGTACATGATAATCCGGCAGAAGCGCTTTCCGACGGGCCTAACATGGTAAAACTTGATGACCTTGAAGCGCTTTTAAAAGACGTTTTGGCAATAGACAAAATTGTTCGCGGTTAAGGCCGCTGCATTTAAAGGAGTGATTTCCTGATGGAAGATAAAATGCTGGAACAGGCGCGCCAGGTACTGCGCCTGGAAGCGGAAGCTGTTTTGGAACAGGTTGAACGCATAGACGGACATTTTAAAGCAGCAGTTGAGATGATTATGTCCTGCCCGGGACGCACTGTCATTACCGGCATGGGCAAATCCGGCATCATTGGGCGCAAAATGGCAGCTACCCTTGCCAGCACAGGCACGCCTTCTTTTTACCTGCATCCCGCAGAAGGCATTCACGGCGATTTGGGCATGGTAACGGAAGGTGATGTTGTTATTGCGCTGTCCAACAGCGGTGAGACAGCTGAAGTTCTGCATATCCTGCCTTCGCTGCGCAGGATTGGTGCTAAACTGATTGCTATGGTAGGCAATCCTAATTCAACGCTTGCCAAAAATTCCGATATTGTGCTTAATGTCGGCGTATCTAAAGAAGCCTGCCCGCTTGGGCTTGCACCTACTTCCAGCACTACGGCGGCACTTGCTTATGGCGATGCCCTGGCACTGGCGCTGTTATCGGAACATAAATTTACAGCTAGCCAGTTTGCCGTATTCCATCCGGGTGGCTCCTTAGGACGCAAACTGCTGCTTACGGTTGCTGATATTATGCACAGCGGCAGCGAAAATCCGCTTGTTAAAGCAAATATCAGTGTGCAGGAAGCGCTCTTTGTTATTACTGATAAAGGTTTGGGTGCTGTATCTGTTGTCGATGAAGAAAACAAAATGCTTGGCGTGCTCACAGATGGCGATATCCGCCGTGGTTTGAGCAAAGGCGTGGATTTCCTGAAACGTCCGGTAACGGAACTTATGACAGCAAGCCCCAAAACCATTACCAAAGAAAAACTGGCAGCTCAGGCACTGCATATTATGGAAAGCAACCACCCGAAACCGATTACCGTGCTTCCGGTTGTGGATGCTGAAAACCATGTTATCGGCCTGCTGCATATGACTGACCTTGTTCGTCAGGGCGTGGTATAATGATGAGTGATATAAAAAATGCCGCTAAAGTAAGACTGCTGGCGCTGGATGTAGACGGCGTGCTTACGGACGGAAGCCTGAATATCGGTGCGGAAGGCGAAATGTTTAAAGCCTTTAACGCCCGCGACGGGCTTGGTTTAAGCTGCCTTCTGCGCAGCGGCGTGCGTGTGGCAATTATAACCGGCCGCAAAAGCGCCATTATTCACCGCCGGGCAGAAGAACTTGGCATTACAGAACTTTACGAAGGCATAAAAGATAAACGAAAGATACTGGCAGAACTTGCAGAGGCAGGCGGGCTTTTGCGCGAAGAAATTGCCTATATGGGCGATGATTTAAACGATTTGCCTGCACTGACGTTTGCCGGGCTTGCCTGTGCGCCGGCCGATGCTGCGCCGGAAGTACTTGCGGCAAGCAGCTTTATAAGCAGCAAAAACGGTGGGCGCGGAGCAGTGCGCGAAGCAGCAGAGCTGATTTTAAAAGCGCAGGGCAAATGGAATGAAATTGTAGATGCTTATTTGAAGCAGGGACAGGGAGATTCACAATAATGTGGCTTTATTATTTGTTAAAAAGCATGAGCTGGATAATCAGCCACCTGCCCTATAAACTGGTTGTAAAAATTGGTTTGGGGCTTGGCAGGCTGTATTACATCATTGCCAAAAAGCAGCGCATCAGGGCGGAAGAAACCATTAAAGAACGCCTTGGTTACAGTGATGAACAGGCAAGAAAAACCATTCACAGCCTGTTTGTAAAACTGGGCGCAACTTTTATGGAAATTATGTATATGCCGGCTTTAAATAAAAACAATATCCGCGGG